>SBFN01000110.1 GCA_006226895.1 Deltaproteobacteria bacterium
GTTGTATCAAGATCGGCAATACGAGCAAGTTCAATTGTCGCACCGAGACGGCTGGCCAGAACGTCGCAATTCTGCTGAATGACCTTCACAACCCCAGTGCCAATGGTACCGAATCCGAGCAATCCAACCTTGATGTTCTTCATAACCTTAAGTCCTTATATTGCAAAAAATGAGGTCTTAACCAAGCCCCACCTATACCGTAACGGTTGCCAGACAAGAGTAGAGACATTCCGAAATATTGTGCCCCTCAACAACCAACGCTTCGCTGATCTGCTGATGTAGTGATTCATCAGAGACATCTTCATGAGGCATGAATGCCAGGGAAATCTTTGTAAAACCTGCCTGACTGGCAACTTTAAGCATGTGACGAATCAGTGCTGCATGTGTCTCTTCACAGAGGCCGGCCCACTTGCCTCCACCGACAAAAAGCACCCAGTCAGACTTGAGTTTACCGTTGTTCTGCAACATCACGTGTTCGCCGGCCTTGCCCAGAACCTCTCCACGCAGCAACATTCGGGTCAGTTGCCCATCGAGGCGCCAATCAAGAAGCGCCGCCGGCCCTTCAAGGAGCTTTTTATCTGAGAAGTAGAAGACCACGACGGATTCTGCCTTCAGGCAATCCGCCGGGAACTCAACACGATCAAATGTGGTCATGATGATGCGGTACGATGCTGCTTCGCGAGATGATCCAAAACGCCATTAATGAAAGACGGAGATTCTTCGGTTCCGAAACGTTTGCTCAGCTCAATCGCCTCGTTAATCACAACGTTAAGAGGAACATCGAGACAATAAATCAACTCATAAGCAGCAAGCCTGAGAATCGCGAGATCAACCCGAGACATACGATCCAGCGCCCAGTTGGTCGAATAAGATTTAATCTCTCGATCTAGACTTTCCAGGTTTTCAGCGACACCGCTAATCAGGAGTTCAGCAAAATGACGAACCTCCGGTCGTTGCGGGGAGGAATCATCCTCAACAGCATCTCCAAGCACGTCATTGCGGAACTGGAAATTCTTCCAGAATTCTCCCAGAACATGCTCGAGAGATCCGCCTTCATGATCTGCAAGGCTGAAAAGCACTTTAACGGCCATTTCTCGGCCCTGACGTCTGATCCCACGCGACATATTTGTTTACAAAGCCTTATAGAGGTTGGCCATCTCAACAGCAGCCATTGCAGCATCAAAGCCCTTGTTACCGGCCTTGCTGCCTGCCCTTTCAATAGCTTGTTCAATGGTGTCAGTCGTGAGGACACCAAAAGAGACAGGAATGCCTGAATCAAGCGAGACGCTGGCGATACCTTTGGAAACTTCAGCGCTGACATAATCAAAATGGGGGGTAGCACCACGAATAACAGCACCAAGACAAACAATGGCATCATAACGGCCGGATTCAGCCATCTGTTTGGCAGCCGGTGGAATTTCGTAGGCTCCGGGAACACGGACTATATTGATATCCTCTTTTTCAGCATTGTGACGAAGCAGACCATCAATAGCTCCTTCTACGAGACGGTCACCGATAAAGCTGTTAAAGCGGCTTACCAGCAGGCCCACACGCAACCCTTTGGCATCAAGTTTTCCTTCAATAATTTTGGGCATCACTGATCTCCCGTAAGACCTGGTCCGGAGTTAATTACGCCGGAGTTATAGATTCTCAAGCAAATGGCCGAGTTTTTCCTGCTTCGCCTTGAGATATTTAAGATTCTTTTTGTTTGCCGGCATTTCAATCGGAACCCTCTCAATGATCTCCAGACCATAACCTTCGAGGCCGATGATCTTGCGTGGGTTGTTGGTCAACAGACGGATCTTGCGGACACCGAGCTCGCTCAATATTTGAGCGCCAAGACCATAATCGCGGAGGTCGGCCTGAAAACCTAGAGCTTCATTCGCCTCAACAGTATCGTGACCCTGATCCTGCAAGTTATAAGCTTTGAGCTTATTGACCAAGCCGATACCGCGACCCTCCTGACGCATATAGAGAACGACACCTGTGCCGACTTCATCAATCATACCCATAGATGCATGCAATTGATCACCGCAATCACAACGCTCGGAGCTGAAGACATCACCGGTCAAACATTCAGAGTGAACCCTGACCAGAACCGGCTCGTCCGGGTTGATATCACCCTTGTAAAGAGCCAGATGTTGACAATCGTCAACTTCATTGTCATAAACAATCGCCTGAAAATCACCGCCGAAGCGGGTGGGGATCAGGGTCTCAGCCGCTCTCGTAATCAGGAGTTCTTTACGCATTCTGTACGCGACCATGTCGGCAATTGTTACGATACGCAGACCATGCTTTTCAGCGAACTTGCGCAACTCCGGCATACGGGCCATGGTGCCGTCGTCATTCATGATCTCGCAGATCACACCAGATGGTTTCAGGCCGGCCATACGGGCCAGGTCAACAGAACCCTCTGTTTGTCCGGCGCGAACCATCACACCACCCTTCTTTGCTCTTAAGGGAAAGACATGACCCGGCCTTGCCAGATCATGGGCAGTGGTATCATCAGCGAGTGCGACCTGAATCGTATGAGAACGATCGGCTGCTGAGATCCCGGTTGTGACACCCCGCCTGGCCTCAATAGAGATGGTGAACGCCGTGCCAAAAGAGGAGGAGTTGTCCTGCACCATCAACGGCAAGCCCAGATGGTCTGCACGTTCCTCGGTCAGAGTCAGGCAGATCAGACCACGGCCTTCCTTGGCCATGAAGTTGACGGCTTCAGGGGTCACCATTTCTGAGGCCATGCAAAGATCACCTTCATTTTCGCGATCTTCATCATCGACAAGAATGACCATTTTCCCCTGGCGAATATCTTCAAGTGCTTCTGCAACACGAGCTAAAGGCATATAATTTCCTAAGAGTCTAATAGTTCAGCAAGACTTGAAAATATCTCACAAAAAACCATGCTTGGCAAGGACATCCATGGTAACGCCTTGAGGTTTTTCAGAGGCACCGTTACGCAGGAAGCGAGCGACATACTTACCGATCAGGTCGGTTTCGACATTGACTTCATCATCAACCTTGCGATCCTGCAATGTCGTCAGGGACAAGGTATGAGGGATAATCGCCAGGGAGAAGGTCTGCTCGGCGACATCATTGACGGTCAAACTGATACCATCGATAGCGACACTTCCCTTCGCCACAAGAAAATCCATCACAGCGGGGTCGGCCTGAAAAGTAAAACGCCAGGCATTGCCATCCAGGTGACGTCCTGTAATCCTGGCCATGCCGTCAACGTGACCGCTGACAAGATGCCCACCGAGACGATCCGAAAGTCGAAGTGCTCGCTCAAGATTGACCCGCGCGCCGCGCGATAGTCGACCCAAAGATGTACATTCGAGGGTTTCCGGAGAAACGTCTGCAGTGAAAGCGCCTTCACCAAAAGAAGTAACCGTCAGGCATACGCCATTGACGGCGATGCTTTCGCCGAGAGTCAACTCCGTCATCGGCAAGCCGGTGTTAACGGTTAATTGTGCCTGGCTGCCACCGATGCGAAGCTCACGGAGCGTTCCAAGGTCTTCAATCAGGCCGGTAAACATTGAGCACCTCCCCTTCCAGCAAGATATCTGTATCAACTTTGCGGGCATCCAGCTGTTTGAGCGCAAAGGCATCGGCCATAGCGTCGACACCTGAACCAGTCAGTAACCCTCGGCCCTGACCACCAAGCAGTTTCGGAGCAACGAAGAGCATAAGGCGATCGATCAGACCTGCACGCAGCATGGCTCCTCCCAGAAGGCTGCCGCCTTCAAGAAGGACATAATGAAGATTACGGCTGGCAAGCTCTTTGAGGGCAGCGATTAAATCAAGACCTCCTGTCACCTGGCTGACGAGCATAATATCGACACCAGCATCGCGGTAAGGACGTAAATCAGCGTCTGTATGGGCATCTGAAGTTACAAGAACGGTTTGGGCTTTTGACGATTGCGTATAAACCTGAGCGTCAGGTGAGGTTCGAAGGCCACCGTCCATAACAATCCGCACCGGATCGCGGCCTCCCTCGACAAGACGTGTCGTCAGCTTGGGATTATCTGCGATAACGGTTCCGGAGCCGACCATAATGGCATCGACCTGATCTCTCAGTTGATGAACCAGGTTACGGCTGGCTGCACATGAGATCCACCGTGAATCACCGCTGAGGGTTGCCGTCTGGCCATCCAGAGTCATAGCCGACTTCAGGACAACGTAGGGTACGCCGCAGGTCACCTGTTTGGCAAAAGGAGCAATTAACCGGCGACATTCATGATTGAGGATATCGGTGACAACCTCTATTCCGGCGCCACGCAAACAGTCAACACCCTTGCCCGCGACCAGGGGGTTCGGATCCTGTGCGCCGACAAAAACACGTGAAACACCGGCCTCGATGATCGCTTCCGTACAGGGGCCTGTACGACCCTGGTGACAGCACGGCTCCAGAGTGACATAAAGATCCGCACCCTGAGCCTGATCACCAGCAGCACGAAGGGCAAAGATTTCAGCGTGGGGTTGACCTGCCTGGGGATGAAATCCTCCACCAACACTATTGCCGTCACGAACCAGGACTGCCCCAACAGGAGGATTGGGCGCCGTACGACCAAGCCCCTGTTGAGCCAACTCGATCGCTTTCTGCATAAAATTTTCAGTTTGGATTGTCATGTCGGCTCGCAGCGCGTCACCGGTAGACGGGAGGCAGAAACATCTTCTTCCCGACAGGGAAGAGCGTCATATTGACATTCTCTATAAAAATTACTTGGCCGGCCCTTTGGCCAGGATATCCGTCAACTCGGACATAAACTCATTGATATCACGGAATTGGCGGTAAACCGAGGCAAAACGTACGTAAGCGACTTCATCGAGAGCCTGCAGGGCCTCCATAATCGCTTCACCAATACGACTGGCCGCAATTTCCTTTTCACCACTTTCCTGTAATTTAACTTCAATCTGATCAACAACCTTTTCAATCGTTGCAATCGAGACAGGGCGTTTTTCACAAGCACGCTGGATACCGGAGATTATCTTTTGGCGATCAAAAACTTCCCGACGTCCGTCTTTCTTGATCACAAGCGGCAAAGTCTCTTCAACACGCTCGTAGGTGGTAAAGCGTCTTTCACATTCGATACACTCTCTTCGCCTGCGAATATTGTTGCCCTCTTTGCCAAGACGAGAGTCAACGACACGCGTATCATCGTGGGTACAGAATGGACATTTCATCAACAGCCTCCAGGGTCTTTATCAATGAGCTTATCAAAGAGGTAAGTTTTCACGCCTGCTTCAGCAAGCATCTCTATGGAGAGGTTGTCCGCATAACCCTGCAGATAAACGACTTTCTGGATGCCTGCATTGATCAGCATTTTAGTACAGATGATACAGGGCGAATCGGTACAGTACAGGACTGAGTTCTCGACATTCACACCGTGGCGCGCTGCCTGAATAATAGCATTTTGCTCTGCATGCAGGCCACGGCAGAGCTCATGCCGTTCGCCGGAAGGAACCTTGAGTTGTTCCCGCAGGCAACCGCTTACATCACAATGCGTAATCCCGGAGGGTGTACCATTGTATCCGGTCGCAAGGATATTCTTCTCTTTGACCATCACGGCACCGACCTGGCGGCGCATGCAAGTCGAGCGTCGCGCCACCAGGCGGGTGATGTCCATGAAGTATTCGTCCCAGGACGGCCTTTCCATTTAAACGAGCCGGTGGCCGTAAAGAGGAAACTCCTGACAGAGCTCACGGATCTCACCGCGAATTCTGGCCAGAACAGCCTCATTCTCAATGTTCTGCAAGGCCTCGTCAACCCAGGCACCGATCTGACGCATCTCGTTCTCTTTCAGGCCGCGCGTCGTGCTGGCCGGAGTGCCGATGCGGATACCGCTCGTTACAAATGGCGAACGGGTGTCAAAAGGTACAGCGTTCTTGTTAACCGTGATGCCGGCCTGCTCAAGAGTTGCCTCGGCAACCTTGCCGGTCAATTCAGAGCCGGTAAAATCCATCAGCATGAGATGGTTGTCTGTGCCACCGGAAACCAGGTTGTAACCACGGGAGACCAGCTCTTCAGCTAAGGCCTGGGCATTCTTCACAACCTGCTGAGCGTAGGTTTTGAATTCCGGGGCCAAAGCCTCTTTGAAAGCAACAGCTTTAGCTGCGATCACATGCATCAGTGGACCGCCCTGAATACCAGGAAAGATGTTGCTATTCAATTTTTTGGCGAACTCTTCGCGACAGAGAATCATGCCACCGCGTGGTCCACGCAAAGTTTTGTGAGTCGTTGTGGTCACATATTCAGCATAAGGCACCGGTGTCGGGTGAACTCCGGCAGCAACCAGTCCGGCGATGTGAGCCATATCAACCATGACTGGAGCACCCACCTGATCGGCAATGCGTCTGAAAGCTTCAAAATCGAGGGTGCGCGGATAAGCACTGGCGCCAACGACAATCAGCTTTGGCTTGTGTTCCTTGGCCAGCTTCTCCACTTCATCGTAATCAATCCGCCCCGTTTCCTTATCCAGACCGTAAGGTACGATATTGAAGAGTTTTCCAGAAAAATTAACTGGAGATCCGTGAGTGAGGTGACCACCGTGGGCTAGATTCATACCCAGGACAGTATCGCCAGGCTGACAAGTAGCGAAGTAAACAGCCATATTGGCCTGCGAACCGGAGTGCGCCTGAACATTTGCGTGCTCGGCACCAAAGAGTTCTTTAGCGCGATTAATGGCTAAATCTTCGGCCACATCGACAAACTCACAGCCACCGTAGTACCTCTTTGAAGGGTAGCCCTCTGCGTATTTGTTGGTCAGAACAGAACCCTGAGCCGCAAGCACTTCCTCGCTGACAAAGTTTTCCGAGGCGATAAATTCCAGGCTGTATTCCTGACGCTCAGTTTCCTTACGAATAGCAGCGGTAATTTCAGGGTCAAATTGGGCAAGCTTATCAAACATGGCGATGGGAACCTCCAAAAAGAATAACGGTTGAAAATAAAACGGGCAGGCGATTGGCCTGCCCGAACTAAGTTGGTCTATAACTCACCGGAACGAACTGCTGCTTCCACCTGGGAGATCTTATCCAGACGGAGCTGATGGCGACCGCCTTCATAGGCTGTATCCAGCCAGACGTTCACCATTTTAATTGCCAATTCCACAGAAAGGACGCGCCCTCCCAGAACCAGGATGTTGGCATTATTGTGCTCTTTGGCCATCTGAGCCATAAACTCATCAGTTGCCAGGGCCGCACGAACACCGGGAAACTTGTTAGCAACAATCGACATTCCGATTCCCGTACCGCAAACCAGAATGCCGAGTTCTGCCTCTCCACGAGACACAGCACCGGCTACTTTTTCACCAAAATCAGGGTAATCTACCGAATTGCCGTTGTTCGTTCCACAATCCTCGACAGCTAGATTGCGAGAAGTAAGAACCTTTACAAGCTCTTCTTTCATTTCCAGACCGCCATGATCACTTCCGATAAAAAGCATAGTAATCACACCTTACGGAAAAGCAAAGTCGCGTTGGTACCACCAAACCCGAGCGAGTTGGAAAGAACAACATTCACGTCGGCCTTGCGGGCCTCGTTCGGAACATAGTCAAGGTCACATTCTGGATCAGGTTCGGTATGATTAATGGTTGGTGGGACGACACCATTATTAATGGCCAACAGAGAATAGATAGCTTCTACCCCTCCGGCGGCACCAAGGAGATGACCAGTCATGCTTTTGGTCGAGCTGACCATAAGGTCCTTGGCAGAGTTTCCAAAAACCGACTTGATAGCCAGTGTTTCATAGAGATCGTTAAAAGGTGTCGATGTGCCGTGGGCATTGATATAATCAACCTCTTCAGGGTTCACACCTGCACCATCCAGAGCCATCTTCATACAGCGTGCAGCGCCCTCCCCACCAGGAGCCGGCGCGGTGAGATGATAAGCGTCGCCGGTCAAACCGTAACCTGCAACTTCGCCATAGATCTTTGCGCCACGTTTTTTGGCCGATTCGTATTCTTCCAGAATCACAATACCGGCACCCTCACCCATAACGAAACCGTCACGGTTCTTCTCGAAGGGCCGACTCGCTGCCTGCGGATCATCATTTCGGGTTGAAAGGGCTTTCATAACTGAAAATCC
>SBFN01000130.1 GCA_006226895.1 Deltaproteobacteria bacterium
GGGTTGATGCCGAACTGGATGTTAGAGCCGCCCGTTTCAACACCGATCTCGCGAATAATCCTGAGCGAAGCATCGCGCAGCAGTTGATACTCTTTATCAGTCAGGGTCTGTGCAGGCGCTACAGTAATGGAGTCACCGGTGTGAACACCCATGGGGTCGAGGTTCTCGATAGAGCAGATAATGACCACGTTATCGGCAGTGTCACGCATGACCTCAAGCTCGAATTCCTTCCAGCCGATAACGGATTCCTCGACCAAAACCTCATCGGTCGGCGAAGCGTCGATACCGGCCATGGCGATCTGCAGATACTCTTCCATGTTGTAGGCGATACCGCCGCCGGTGCCGCCGAGGGTAAAGGACGGCCGGATAATGACAGGAAAGCCAATCCTTTCGATAACTTCAATCGCTTCTTCACGACTGTGAGCCAGCCCGGATTTCGGCACAGCGATGCCGATGTTCTCCATGGCCTCCTTGAACAGGGTACGATCTTCGGCCTTTTCGATGGCCGGAAGTTTCGCACCGATCAGCTCAACGTTGTATTTATCGAGAGTGCCGTCTTTAGCGACAGCAACGGCACAGTTAAGTGCTGTCTGGCCACCGAGGGTTGGCAGCAGTGCTTGCGGCCTTTCCTTGGCGATGATACGTGCCAGCGTGTCTGGGTTGACCGGTTCAACATAGGTGCGATCAGCAAAGTCGGGATCGGTCATGATCGTTGCCGGGTTGGAGTTGAGAAGAACGACTTCGTAGCCCTCCTCTTTCAACGCCTTGCAGGCCTGGGTCCCGGAATAGTCAAACTCGCAGGCCTGGCCGATCACAATCGGCCCGGCACCTACGATGAGAATCTTCTTGATGTCAGTTCTTTTTGGCATCTTGCTTCCTTGGTAGCGCGTAGCGGGTAACGCGTGGCGCGAAAAGTCATTGTGGGGTTTTTGTACTTAAAACCAAAACAAAGGCTTTACCACAGAGTCACAGAGTGCACAGAGAAAACCGTATTTATGGTGACTGATCTTTAGCCTTCTCTGTGTTCTCAGTGTCTCTGTGGTTCGCATATCAATGGTTGCTTTCGGTCTATAATTATTGGTCGTTCGTCTTATTTGTCACGATGCGCTACGCGCCACGGTTCTTCCAGTTTTCCATCAGCTTGATAAATTCTCCAAACAGGTAATTGGCGTCGTGCGGCCCCGGTGAAGCCTCGGGATGATACTGTACAGAGAACGCCGGCATCGTCTTATGCTCCAAACCTTCAACGGTGTTGTCGTTGAGGTTGATGTGCGTGACAAACGCATCATCCTGCAGACTGCTGGCATCGACCGCAAAGCCGTGGTTCTGAGAGGTGATCTCGACATTGTGCCCCTCTCCACGCCGGACCGGCTGGTTGCCGCCGCGATGACCGAATTTCAGCTTGTAAGTCTTGCCGCCCAGCGCAATCGAGAGCAGCTGGTGGCCGAGACAGATGCCAAAGAGGGGAACCTTGCCGAGCAGCTGGCGGATATTCTCCTGGGCATAAGTGATCGGCTCAGGGTCTCCTGGCCCGTTGCTGAGAAAAACGCCATCGGGCCGCATCGCCAGAACATCTTCTGCTGGCGTATTTGCAGGCACAACAGTGACCGCACAGCCTTTACTGACCAGGTTACGCAGGATGTTGTATTTGATGCCGAAGTCGTAGGCTACGACCTTGTACCCGGCCGACTCCTGTTGTTTTTCATAACCGTTGGCCAGATCCCAGGTTCCCTCGTTCCAGTCGTAACGATCCTGACAGGTCACTTCCTGAACAAGATCCTGGCCGACGATTGAAGGTGCAGCCTTGGCTTTTGCCACCAGGCTGTCGGCATCCAGGTCAATTGTCGAAATAATGCCGGTCTGGGCGCCTTTGTCGCGGATATGACGAACCAGCGCGCGGGTATCGATCCCGGAGAGACCGATAATGTTATTTTCCTTCAGATACGCATCAAGGGACATCTCCGAACGCCAGTTGCTCGGCATGTCACAAGCCTCCTTGACGATAAAGCCGGCCAGGTGAGGTCTTGATGATTCAACGTCTTCACGGTTGATCCCGTAGTTGCCGATCAATGGGTAGGTCATGGTTACGATTTCACCGCGATAGGACGGATCGGTCAGGATCTCCTGGTAACCGGACATGCTGGTGTTAAAAACGACCTCTCCGGAGATTTCACCGGAGGCGCCTAAGGCTTGACCGAAGAAAACTCTGCCATCGGCCAGGGCCAATGCTGCTCTCATAAACAACTCCTTGATTTGAACATGGTGAACCGCAGGCCTGGAGACGTCCGGGCCTGCGGCACAAATGCTTCTGTTAACTTATCTCTGGTATGCGATCTTGCCGGCGACGATCGTGCAGACGGCAGCACCCTTCATCTTCCAGCCATCAAACGGGGTGTTTTTACTCTTGCTCGCCAGTTTCTGTGCATCGACGGTCCATTCCAGCTCAGCGTCAATGATTGCGACGTCTGCTTCACCCCCCTCTTCCAATTGACCGACGGGAAGATTCAGGGCTTCTGCGGGGCCGCTGGTTAAGAGAGAAATGGCCCTGGGCAGATCGATGAGGCCGTCTTCAACCAGTTGCAAAGAAAGAGGCAGCGCGGTCTCGAGGCCCACGATGCCGTTCATGGCAATATTGAACTCGACGTTTTTCTCATCAATATGGTGGGGAGCGTGATCAGTCGCGATCGCATCAACGGTCCCATCAGCAAGACCCTGACGCACGGCATCCCTGTCTTCTGCGCTGCGCAAAGGAGGGTTCATCTTGGCGTTGGTGTTGTAGCCGCGAACGGCCTCATCGGTCAAGGTGAAATGGTGTGGAGCGGCTTCACAGGTGACTGCGACGCCGCGTTTTTTCGCCTGGCGCACGATGTCGATCGAACCTTTCGTGGAAACATGAGCAATGTGAAGGTT
>SBFN01000233.1 GCA_006226895.1 Deltaproteobacteria bacterium
GCAACACTTCCCGCAGGAGAGGCCGTTTGAATTGTCAGGAGAATTGGCGGCAAGTCAGTTTCCTATCATGCGTACGATATCATTGTAAAAAGCCAGCACCATCAACAGCAGTAGAAGAATCAGGCCAATCTGTTGAGCCCACTCCCTGGCGCGCAACGAGATGGGCCTGCGGAAGACCAATTCAAAGAAGTAGAAGAAGAGATGACCACCATCGAGGATCGGGATCGGCAAAAGGTTAAGAATCCCCAGCTGAATACTTAGAAAAGCGAGAACACTTATGATGCTTGAAACATCTGTTTGTGCTGCCTGTCCGGCAATCTGAACAACAGTGATCGGTCCGCCAATATTACTGGTCGAGACATGTCCGGCAAACAATTTTTGGATAAAGACCAGTGTCAGTTCAATCAACTCCAGGCTACGCTCGGCACCTGCAGTCACAGCGGCCCCAAAAGAGAACCGTTTAAAAAGGGTCTCCTGCTGAGGAGCCACTCCGATCAGAAAGTTATCGCCCCCATCGGTTTTTTTCGGCTCCAGCTGAAAAGTGAGCTGCTCACCATCTCTTTCAACGACAACCGCTGTAGGCTCACCATCAGTCTCCTGAATCGAACCTTTGAGCTGATACCATGAGACGATATCCCGCTCACCAACCGAGAGGATCAGATCGCCCTCTTCGAGGCCCGCGTCAAGGGCTGGCATCGCGGGAGCCAGGCCTCCGATCACGGCTTTTTGTTCAGGCAGAAGACCGATTGACTGCAGGCCTTCAAGTCCACCATTTTCCGGATCGACGGTTAACTCGGTAGTGAGGCCATCACGCTCGAGGGTGAAGACAATCGGCTCACCGGCACTATTCACCAGAGCCGGTCCGGTATCAGTCCAATTTTCTACCCCCAGACCACTGATTGCGGTAATGCAGTCACCAATCAGAAAACCAGCGGCTTCAGCGTCTGATTCCGGGATAACATAGCCAACACAGGGTGGTTCTTCCAGGTAGGCCGGCAGGTTAATCCCTGTCATATAGGCCAGTGGCAAGATCATAAAGGGCAGAACCAGGTTCATAATCGGCCCGGCAGCCACAATAGCCATACGCCTTGATAAAGGAATTTTTGAGAACGAGCGATGTTCTTCTTCCGGATCCAGATCGACGTCTTCACCCTGCTCGCCCCCACCCTCACCAAGCATTTGCACATAACCGCCCAAGGGAATGGCGCAGATCATATATTCTGTTTCACCATATTGATGGGAGATCAGGCGAGGGCCGAAACCGAGTGAAAACTTAAGGACTTTGACGCCACAGAACTTGGCGACACAGAAATGGCCAAGTTCGTGAACAAAGACAAGAATGCCCAGCATGATGATGCCGGAGGCTATAGTAATCACGGGTATGAAGCTCCTTGAATTTCACAGATAACATCATGGGCTTTCTGACGAGCCCAGGCGTCTGCGGCAAGAATCTGCTCGAGACTGGAAGCCGCGCGGCTTGAATGTTTCTCGACAACCGAACCTATAATTCGGGGGATATCAAGAAAACCAACTTTTTCATGCAGAAAAGCATCCACGGCGAGTTCATTGGCTGCATTCAGCACAGCCGGTGTCGTGCCACCACGTTTGATAGCATCGTAAGCCAGCCCCAGGCACGGGAAACATTGGCTGTTTGGAGCAGCAAAATTTAACTGACCGAGGCGGCAAAGATCAAGGGCCGGCAACGCAAGAGGCAAACGCTCAGGATAAGTCAATGCATAGGCAATCGGCGTTTTCATATCAGGGATACCCAGCTGCGCCAGAAGCGCACCATCTACGTATTCGACCAGAGAATGAACAATACTCTCCGGATGGATATGAACATCAATCTTCTCAACAGGAACATTGAAGAGCCAGTGAGCTTCGATCACCTCCAGCCCTTTGTTCATCATGGTTGCCGAATCAATTGTAATTTTTCGGCCCATGGTCCAATTAGGGTGCGCCAAAGCATCCTGAGGGGTGACTTCTTGCAGATCCTCGAGAGACCAGTTGCGGAAAGGCCCACCGGACGCTGTCAGGATCAATCGCCGCACATCAGCGTTGCGATGTCCTTCAAGCGACTGAAAAATCGCCGAGTGCTCACTATCGACAGGAAAGAGGCGGCAACCGGATTCAGCAGCGGCACTCATAACCAGCTCGCCGGCGATCACCAGCGTCTCCTTGTTAGCGAGAGCCACATCCCGGCCAGCTTGAATAGCAGCCAGGGTTGGCTCAAGACCGGCAGCCCCCACGATGGCTGAGACAACCATGTCGGCCGGAGACTCTACGGCACAAGAGACCAGACCGGCCGTTCCATACAGAACCTGTGGTCCGTCTGCACCGATTCGTTCTCGCAGGCGCTGCGCGTTTAGCTGGTCTGGCACTGCAACGAGCTGGGGACGAAAGAGGGCAATCTGCTCTTCAAGCAAAGCGAGGTTTCGACCTGCCGTCAACGCAACCACCTCGAAACAGTCGGGGTGCTCAGTAACAATTTCCAGAGTGCTCACACCGATAGAGCCGGTCGAGCCAAGAATGGCCAGTCGTTTCATGCAAAAACCCACACGGCATAATAATAGGTTATGGGAAAAGCGAAGAGGAGGCTATCAAGACGATCAAGGATACCACCGTGGCCCGGGATAAGCGAGCCGGAGTCCTTGACACCAAAACTTCTTTTCAGCAACGACTCAACCAGATCACCAACCTGGCTGAACGCGCCAACCCCTAACCCCAGAAGGAATATATCGATAGCGCTCAGTTCTGCAAAAAACATCAGTTTACAGATCAAGGCACCAAGGACGCCGCCGGCAAGCCCACCCAGTGAGCCTTCAATACTCTTTTTAGGGCTGACCGCTTCGTAAAGACGGTTCTTTCCCCAGGTTCTGCCAACGAAATAAGCCATAGAATCACTCGCCATAACGACAAACAGGACAAGAAATATCCACGCCCTGCCCTGCGGCAAAGCTCGCAAGAGAACCGCATGTGACAACAGCAGCGGGACATACAAAAGTCCGAACAGGCTGATTGCGAGGTCACGGCTGACGCTCTGCATATCCTGAAAGCGGAACAGGTAGAGCAGGGTCAAGCCAAGAGATGGCAAGACAAGACTTAACAAGAGTGAAGGTGCGCTGGTCGCGTAAGACAAACCAACACAGCAGAGCACCCCCGCCGTCACCGAAAGAGACCTTTCAAGGCGACGATTTTCAGGGAGACCCATGCGATAGAATTCATGCAGAGCCAGTGCTGTAATCAGAAAGAGCAGACCTGCAAAGAACCCAGGACTTGAGAAAAGTACGCAGAGAATCAATAACGGCAGCGCAATCAAAGCTGTAACAATTCGTTCTTTAATGACTCCCCTCCCCATCTATAGAATCTTCGCCAGGCATCTGCGCAGCCGTTAGGCCAAAACGTCTTTGACGGTGGCTGTACTCTTCTATCGCCTTGTACAACTGTTCACTGGAGAAATCCGGCCAGAAGGCCTCAGTGAAGTAAAGTTCGGAATAAGCAAGCTGCCAGAGGAGAAAATTACTGACGCGCATCTCACCACTCGTACGAATCACAAGGTCAGGGTCCGGGATAGCTCCTGTATCAAGAGCATTGCTTATCGCCTCCTCTGTTATATCGCCGGCATGGAGGGTTCCCGCAGCAATTTCGTTGCCAAGTGACTGAAACGCCCTTTTCAGTTCATTGCGAGAGCCATAAGAAAGAGCCAGGTTCAAGACCATGCGGTCGTTGTCGGCCGTTTTCTGGATGATATCCTGCAGGATTTTATTGATTGACTTGGGTAACCGATCAAGTTCGCCAACAGCCATAAGGCGAATGCCCTGCTTCTGGAGCTGGGACAACTCTTTTTTCAAGAAGCTCCCAAGCAACCCCATCAAAGCCTCTACTTCATCCTGAGGCCTTCCCCAGTTCTCGGAACTGAACGCATATAGCGTCAGATAACGAACCCCGAGTTTCAGACATTCATCGACAACAGACTGAACCGTTTCCACACCTTTACGATGGCCGAAAATTCTCGGCAGATGGCGTTGTTCGGCCCACCGACCGTTACCGTCCATAATGATTGCGAGATGTGCTGGAACCTGCATAGCAACTGAGTCCTGAGAAGGAATGAGTAAACGTTCGTTAAGGTAGCATAGACAAGGCAAAACGAGCAACAGGAGGACGCCCTGATCTACGGCCCGACCAAACTCACGAACAGCAAGAGAGCCACTGCTCCCGGCAAAACCACATTCAATAAAAAGGGCGCCCAAAAGGCGCCCAATGGCTTTAATCGATGATCGTGTCGTTCAGTCACATCTCTTATAACCGATACGGCCATCTGAATTTTTCATAAAGCCTTCTGTTTAAGACTTTTGAAAAAATCAGATCTCCATAAGATCTTTTTCTTTATCTGCAAGGACCTGATCAATGCGACCAACGAAGTCATCAGTCACATCCTGAACTTCTTTTTCGCCACGCTTCAATTCATCCTCAGTAATGTCCTTGTCCTTCTCCATCTGCTTCAAACTGTCATTCGCTTCACGGCGACAATTGCGCACAGCGACCTTGGAATCTTCACCCATACGCTTAACCTGCTTGACCATCTCCTTACGACGTTCCTCTGTCAGAGGGGGGAAAGTCAGACGAATAAGTTGACCATCGGAGGAAGGGTTCAAGCCAAGATCTGATTTAAGAATGGCTTTTTCAATTTCACCAACCAAATTCTTTTCCCACGGTTGGATCGTGATCAAACGTGATTCAGGGACTGCCAGAGCAGCGACCTGATTGAGAGGGGTCGGAGTACCGTAATAATCAATCCTGATATCATCAAGCAGGGAAAGGGAAGCTCGCCCGGTGCGAACTTTACTCAACTCACGCTTGAACGACTCCAAAGCTTTAACCATTCCGGCATTGGCCTGGGATTTCACATCGGCAATCATGGCATTACTCTCCTTTGACAACAGTTCCGATCTGCTCACCACAAACAACTCTTTGAATATTGCCACTGGTCGTCAGATCAAAGACAAGAATCGGCAGGTCATTATCCATGCAGAGGGACGTCGCCGTAGAATCCATGACCTCCAATCCCTGCTTGAGCACATCCAGATAAGACAGCTGATCATATTTGACAGCATTTTTATCTTTGGCAGGATCAGCGTTATAGACGCCGTCTACCTTGGTCGCTTTCAGGATAATATCTGCCCCGATTTCAATAGCACGCAAGCTGGCGGCGGTATCGGTGGTAAAAAATGGATTACCCGTACCGGCTCCAAAAATAACCACACGCCCTTTTTCAAGATGTCTAACAGCTCTGCGACGGATGTAAGGCTCAGCAATAGCCTGCATCTCTATGGCGGACTGGACCCGGGTAATAACACCGGCCTTTTCCAGGGCATCCTGTAAGGCAAGGCTGTTCATGACCGTTGCCAGCATCCCCATGTAATCGGCACTGGCACGATCCATACCTGCTGAAGAGGCGGCAAGACCACGGAAAATATTGCCGCCACCGATAACAATAGACAGCTGAACACCCAGATCGACAACTTCGCGAATCTCTTTGGCGATACCCATGATAATGTCCGGATCGATACCATAGCCCTGCTGACCTGCCAGAGCTTCACCACTGAGCTTGAGCATAATACGCTTGTAACTGGGCTTCCGTGACATGGTCTCTCCGTGGTTATTGGGTCATTCCTGAATTCATGATTGCCGAAAAGTGAAGATAATGCTTACTTGGTCATTGATGCAACTTCAGCTGCGAAGTCGTCTTCTTTTTTCTCAATGCCTTCACCAAGTTGGAAACGTGAATAAGCAGTCAAAGTTACCTGGCCGCCCAACTCCTTGGCCAAAGCCTCTACAACTTTACCAACCTTCTTGTCAGTATCAATGACATAAACCTGCTCAAGCAGGCAAATTTCGCCAAAAAACTTATTGATCTGACCTTCAATGATCTTCTCAACAATGTTTTCAGGTTTGCCACTCTCGATCGCTTTGACACGCATGATATCTTTTTCACGCTCAACAACGTCTGCCGGGACATCTGCGCGACAAAGGTATTGAGGATTAGCTGCCGCAACATGCATGGCCAGCATACGCGCAGTTTCTGCAACTTGAGGGTCATCACCTTTTTCAGCATCAAGTTGTACCAGAACACCGATCTTGCCGCCACCGTGAACATAGGAAGCAGTAACACCCGAAGCACTCTCGAGACGTGCGAAACGACGGATGTTCATATTCTCACCGATGGTCGCAATCTGGTGAGTCAATTCATCACCAACATTTCGCTCGCTGCCGGGAAAGGCAAGACCTTTAAGGCCGTCAACATCAGCAGGGCTCTCACTCAGGGTGACCTCGGCAACGCCATTGGCAAAAGCCTTGAAGTCGTCATTCTTGGCAACAAAGTCTGTCTCGGAGTTAACCTCAACCAGAGCTCCACACTTGCCATTGCCGGTCGCTGCAATCATGCCTTCAGCTGCCACACGGCCGGATTTCTTTGCCGCGGCGGAAAGGCCTTTCTTGCGCAGAAAGTCAATGGCTTGCTCCATATTACCTTCTGATTCCGTCAGGGCTTTCTTGCAATCCATCATTCCGGCGCCGGTTTTGGCACGCAGGTCACCAACCATCTTTGCTGTAATTGTTGCCACGGTAAAACCTCCTCTGAACTACTATGCTTATTAAGTTATGTAGTTATTTGATAAAAAGGCGGCTGCAATGCAGGCCGCCTTTTTATAGTTAAAGATATCGGATAATTAAGCTTCGGCTGGCTTCTCCGCTTCCGCAGGGGCCTCAACAACAGCTTCAGCAGGGGCCTCAACAGCAGCTTCAGCAGCAGCCTTCTCAATCACAACGGGTTCCGAAGCCGCATCAACAACCGGTGCCGCCTCTTCTTCCTGATCAGCTCCCTCGGAGCTGTTGCGCAGATTCTCCTGGCGAGCAGCCGTTCCTTCGAGGCAGGCATCAGCCATCTTCGAAGCGAACAGACGCAGGGCACGGATCGCGTCGTCATTGCCAGGGATGATGTAATCAATCCCTTCCGGATCACAGTTGGTGTCAACCACGGCGACAACAGGGATACCGAGTTTGCGGGCTTCCTTGACAGCAATTTCTTCTTTGTTGGGGTCAACAATGAAAACGGCCGCCGGCAAACGTGTCATGTTCTTGATACCACCGAGACTTTTCTCCAGCTTGGCTTTTTCACGATCCAGCTGAAGAACTTCCTTCTTGATCAGCAGATCGTAAGTCCCATCTTCAGACATGACTTCAATTTTCTTGAGGCGATCGATGCTGCGCTTGATTGTAGAGAAGTTGGTGAGCATACCGCCCAACCAACGATTGTTAACATAGTACTGGTCCGCACGGACAGCTTCCTCAAGGATTGAATCCTGAGCCTGCTTCTTAGTGCCGACGAAAAGAATCTTTTCACCTTTTTCGGAGAGATCACGAATAAAGCTGTAAGCCGTCCGGAAGTAACGGACCGTCTTCTGCAGGTCGATAATGTAGATGCCGTTGCGAGCCCCGAAAATATAAGGCTTCATCTTGGGGTTCCAGCGACGGGTCTGGTGGCCGAAATGAACGCCGGCCTCCAACAGTTGTTTCATAGTGATCTGTGACATTTTGAGCTCCTTTTACGTTAGGTTTTACCGCCGCCTTCATCATTCCCTGCAACCGACCTGACCCCATGTCAGGCACCCGGTCCGGGTCAAAAGGCGTGTGTAATAAACAGCTCATCCGTATAACATGAGGCCAGTCATAAGGCAAGTGCTTTTTCATAACGAAGGCCGTTTACATTCGCTTTACGACTGTACTACTATGCGTGATTATGTTTGGCACACAAATACATCGATATATTATCAGGGAGGTCCTTTCGCCCACCCTGCTCTGCATTGCCATCTTCACCATGGTGATGGTCATGGGCCAGGCTTACAAACTGGCCGATCTGATCATTGACAAAGGTGTTTCCCCCATCGACATCGTGGTCCTTCTGGTCACCCTGCTGCCAACCTTCTTTTCCATATCACTACCGCTGGCCTTCCTGATGGGCATCATGATCGGCTTGGGCCGGAT
>SBFN01000045.1 GCA_006226895.1 Deltaproteobacteria bacterium
GCTGAGAGAGCTTCCAGATCAGGGTCGGCATAGAGGTAGAGGGCCTTGGGCTGGGTCAAATAAACAGGTCCGGTTAGCTGCGGAGTGACCAAAAGGTGATCGATGACTGCAACCAGGCGATCATTGAAGTAAGCCTTCGGGTAGCCAAGCTCCTGGTAGGCATGCTGGAAGAGTGGGTAGAGGCGTTTGTAGACAGCGACCACCTGTGCGGTGTCGAGTGCGGCCCACATCTTGATAAGAGGCGTGTAGCGTTTATAGTTGGTCGGGGCGATCGTCAACTGGTCCCGCTCCCCCTGTGCCAGGAACTTTCCCGGAGTCTTCTTGAGCGGCCGGTGAGTGGCTGGTAGCTGTGGCCGCGGCAGGTTGTCGACCATGACCACAAAGCGCTCGATAAAATGATCGAGGATAAAGAAGCGTTCCAACTTCTGGTCAGCAAAGAGTTTGGCCAGAATCTCAGCCACGGGAGGATCGCTCTGCTTCAGCTCTGGTAGGGGTTCTTCCGGATCGATAAGCGGTTCGGTGCTTTTCAACTCCTCCGGTGTCGTGGTGACCGGATGTTGGATCACCGGTTCAACGTTTGGCTCGATAACCGGCGCCGGTATGAATACCTGTTCCGGCTCCTCTTGACCGGGAAGGTAAAACTGCCAATAAGCAATCGCGATGATTGCGCCGATAACGATAAATCCAAACCGGAAGGGCCAACTCTTCATAGGTGTTCTCCAGAATTAAGGCTTTTGACTCTTCCTAGAACAATAGCGCCAATCGACAGTCAGTCAACCTCTTCAGCTCAGGGCTGCCCACCAGGCGCCGATGACGATGGCGATGCTGGACATGGCCATTAAAGTGTTCACCTTCCAGTGGGGGCGGCCATATCTCTCTATGGCCAGTTCGGCGCCGAAGCCGAGGGGCAGGCCGAAGAGGAAGCCGAACAGGTGGGCGCCGAGGTCGGTGTTCTCGCCGCCGACCCCGAGCATGGCGAGCAGGCCGAGGGCCGCCGCGACCGGGAGGGTCCAGCGCCGACGAGGACGTAAATTCTGACGGTAGCGCACCATGCTGATAGCGGCCAGGATGCCGACCGCGCCGAAAATCGCCGTGGAGGCACCGACCGCTCGATGAGCAGGGTTTTGCAGCCAGGCGTTGATCAGGTTGCCGAAGGCTCCGGCGGCCAGCAGCAACAGCCAGCTTGGGCCGGAGCGCAGGTCACGACAGAGGCGTGAGATGAAGACGCCGCCGATCACCAGGTTGCCGAGCAAGTGCTGCCAGTCGGCGTGCAGGGTGAGAGCGGTGATCAGGCGCCACCATTGGCCGTCCATGATCTTGCCGGCGTGGGCGTTGCCCAGCTCATGCCAGTGGACGACGTAATGTCCGGCGAGGTTGATGTCGCGCAGAGTGAGGTTGTAGAAAATTCCGAGAGCAATCAAGACCCAGAGGGTGGTCGCGCGATTGTCGATCAGGGGCGTCTCTTGCGGCGGCGGGGGAGGCCAGCCATGATTTTCGCTCTCGTACTGGCGCAGTTCTTTTGCCGCCAGCGCCAGCATGTTTGCGGGGACCAGCAGCTGCCAGCCAAAGCCCCGTCGCTCCGGATGGCAAGGGATGTGGCGTGCGGCCAGAACCAGTGACCAGCTGCGCATCTGTCGTTTTGACAGGGTGATCGCTTTGCTTGCATCGAGCCGCGAGGATAAGGGCAGCCACTCTTCATGGTTCGGTTCGGGCGAAAGGATGTCGACGGGCGGCTCAGACATGATGGGCCTATCATCGCAAATTGTTGCCTCTGCGTCACCTCTGATTTCTTGACTCTCACTATTTAACCGTGATAGTTACTTTAAGGTAACTTAATCTTGAGATCCCCTTCTTTCAAAAGCGAGTCTTTCATGACAAAGCTGACGAAACGACAGCAGCAAGTCTACGATTTTCTGGTCGCTTATCTGGCTGACAATGGTTATGCGCCAACCCTGCAGGAAATCGCCAGTCATCTCCAGGTCTCCGGTAACCTCGGTGTATTACGTCATCTCAAGGCTTTGGAGCGGGAAGGCCTGATCAGCCGCAGTCCCGGCAGCTCTCGCTCCATCACCCTGGCGAATCGTGTCGAGCGTGGTTCAGTCCTTTTGCCGTTGGTTGGTAGCGTGCGGGCCGGTGTTCCGGAATTGGCAATGGAGGAGGTTGAGGCGCATATCGCTGTGGACCCTGTGTTGGTTAAGTCCCGGGATACGTTTCTACTGCGCGTCAAGGGTGACTCGATGATTGAGGCGCACATCCTTGCTGGCGACCTGGCAGTGATCCGTCCGCAGTCGACGGCGGAGAATGGTGAAATTGTGGTCGCGCTGATCGAAGGCGAGGCCACCTTGAAGCGTTTTTTCCATGAAGGCGATCACATCCGCCTGCAGCCGGAGAACGCCGGCATGGAGCCGATCGTCATTGCTGCCGACACGCTGGATGTGGCGATTGTCGGCAAGGTGACCGGCCTCTGTCGTGTCCTGGAATAGTCGTGACCCCTTCTGCTGACAGAAACCAGGGCTTGTGCCAATGATCGTTATGGTGTTTTTTCCGTCCTGTCCGGCCGCCTGCCGGAGCAGAAGGGTAAGGGCCGTCAGGTGAGCGTGCATTGAACGGCCGTCAGTTTTTGTCCTGGTCCGGAGGCTCGGTTGCCTGCAAGAGAGCATGGAGCATCGCGACCCTGGGCACTGGTGTGTTGGTGCGAGCGGCTTGCCGCAGCGGGTTCGCATAGATCGCGGCAAGCTCCAGGGGTGCCCCCTGTTGGCGATCGATCATCATGCTTGGCCGGTAAGCGCCCATGCCTGTCGTTGTTTGCAGCATCGGTTCAATGATGGCGGTTGCATCGATGGCTTCCGATAGCCCTTGTCGGTTGGCGGCTGCGATCACTTCCTGCATGATTTCCGTAATCA
>SBFN01000152.1 GCA_006226895.1 Deltaproteobacteria bacterium
AGATTTGAACACCGCAACTTATCAAAATGGCTGAATAAGTCAAGGTAAATCAGGGGATTGAGCTGAGGCAGAACCTCTGAACAAGGGCTTTTCTGATTGATCCTGTCCCTTGTTCAGGCGGCTTGCTGGGTGCCCTGGTGAGGCTGGTCGCAAAGTTGTAAGAGACTTTGCCGCAAGAGTTCAGAGATGCTGATGCCGGACTCTTCGGTCAGGTGCTGAAGGGTTTCCATTTCACCTTCGTTGACGCGGCAAGAAACGATGTGCTTTTTAGGGTTTTTGACAGATTTTCCCACGGTTTGATACCTCCAGATGTTAACGTGTGATTTTCTTGGAGGCAGGTTTTTGCAGGAGGAATGCCAGTGTGACGCATGAGGATTAAAATAGGTGCAAAAGGCCATATTTTGAGTCTTCATGGCTTTTTGCCGGGTCAGATTCTCTAGTGCTTGTGGGCGCAATTGGCCATAAGGATACAATATTCTCTAAGAATGTATCTTTATGGGACTTTTTCTGGGCTGGCCTCGTTTGTCTCGCCAGGTGCTGCCTGGGTTGGGAAACGGCAACGTTTGTAGAGCGGGCATTCGTTGCAGAGAGGTTTTCTCTTTCTGCAGTCTTTCTGCAGCAGGTTTTGGCCAGTTGTACGATCTGCGCGTGGTAATCGTTGTAGAGGGCAACGTTTTCAGGGAGTGCCCGCATAAAAAGTTCGCGAATTTCATTATAGCTCTCGTTGCCCTGCAATACACCAATTCGTTCGAAAACACGTTTTGTGTAGGCATCGACGACGAACGTGGGCCTGCCTGCAGCGTAAAGGAGGATTGAGTCAGCTGTTTCTGGACCGATTCCGGGCCTGGCCAGTAATCTTGCCCTGGCTTCCTCCAGCGGTCCGCTGCAAAAGTCGTTCAGGTTGCTTTGCCATTCTGTTGCCAGGTGCCAGGAAAGATTTTTCAGCCGATTTGCTTTCTGTCGGAAAAACCCGGAGGGCCTGATTAAATCTTCGAGTCGATCAATCGGCAGGTTCGACAATTTGTCGGGAGAAAGAGCTTGTTCTTTTTTTAGATTCGCGATGGCCAGTTCTACATTCGTCCAGGCAGTGTTTTGAGTGAGGATGGCACCGATAACAACTTCGAAGGAACTGTCCGCGGGCCACCAGTTGAGTGGCCCAAAATGGTCGAGCAAGGTCCGGTACAGGGAAGGTAGTTCTGTCTCTATGGGTTTAAGCATGGTCTCTGTGGAAGACGCCGGTCATCCCTGTGGTATTTGTACTCATTTGAGTGGGTGATTTACTTGATGTTCTCACCGAAGGCCGCTGTTTTCGGTAAGGAGATGCAGAAGGTTGCACCCCCGCCGGGCGTTTGTTCTACCCAGGTCTGACCCTGGCAGCGCAAGGCAATTTTACGCACAATGGCGAGGCCGACCCCTGTGCCCTGTTTTCCCTTGGATCTTTTACCGCGGGAAAAAATGTCGAAAATGGTTTCCTGTTCTTTGGTGGGCACACCCGAACCGTGGTCACGGACAAAGTAGGTCGTGCTCTTGTTTTCATCCCAGCTGCCGACTTCGATGGCACCACTTCCCTTTGGCACGTAGTGGTTGGCATTGCCGAGTAAATTGATGAAAACCTGGTAAACAAGGGTTTCTGGAACCCACGTCTGGGGGAGTTTTTCGGCAATGATCTCCGGACCGCTTTTCTTGTTGATGTTCAACTCGCGGACAACCTCATCGACTATCATGTTGACATCGGTGGGGTGGTCACCGGCTTTGACGTGGCTGATCTGGGCGAGGTCCAGAAGATCATCAAGGAGAGCGATCGCCCGTTCACTCTGGCGTTCAACCTCTCCCAGGATCTGCAAAATCTGCTCATCGAAGACCTCGCTGTAGGTTATGCTCAGGAAGTCCATGTAGGTGACGACCGGGGCGAGAATGCCGCGCAGGTCGTGGGAAATTGAATGTGCAAAAGCATCCAATTCACGATTGGCTTCTTTCAGGTCGTCTTCAGTTTTTTTGCGTAGGGTGATATCTCTGCAGACGGCAAGTTTCTGCCTGATGCCGTCTTCTGTCGGCAACGGGGTGTGGACAATTTCGTAGGTTCTCTCGTGCCTTCCGAGTTTGCGTTCGTCACGGACCGTGCGGTTCTTGAAGACCTTGTCCATAGGGCACCAAGAGCAGGGGGCTTTTTCGTTGTGGAGGATTTCATGGCAAGATTCTCCAACGCGATCCCCAAAGGTCTCCAGCATGGCACGGTTCATAAAGGTGAGCTTGAGGTCTTCATTGGCGATGTAGGCCATGTCGTCCATGTTGTCAAGGACGATACGGAAGCGCTGTTCGCTCTTCTTGAGTTCTCCTGTGCGTTCCTTGACCCTGACTTCCAGCGTTGCCGCCTGCTCGCGCAAAGATTCTTCCAATGCGTACTGTTGAGAAAGATCATTGAACGATTCGATGCCGCCGATAATTTCACCGTCAGCGTCGCGAAGAAACTCCATATTCTTGATCAGTTGAGCCGTTTTGCCCGACTTGGTAACGATGGTGCATCTGCCGCCTATAATCGGTTTAGGGGTGTCGGATTGAAAAAGCCCGCATTTTTCATCGCAGGGGATCCCCCGCAAAAAAGAACAATGCTGTCCGACGGCTTCTTCGGCGCTGTAGCCAGTGATCTGCTCTGCAGCAGGATTCCAATAAACGATATGCATCTCTGTGTCGACAACAAACAGGCCGCTGGGGATGGTCCTCAGCGCTTGCTCAAGGGAGATGTCTTTTATGATGGCGCTGGCATTTGGCATAGGAAGATAAGCTCCTTGATGAAGAATTTTATCACTAATGCTCTGTGCGTCACAATCCCCGATTTTCAAGCGCGTCCGATCACGGCAACCTGAACTTCAGCAATATTGTTTTCCATAAGAACCCTGCAGCATTCACGGACTGTTTCACCGGTTGTCATGACATCATCCACAAGTAAGATGTTGCGTGCAGAGGTTGTTGTGGTGACTATGAAAGCGTTGCGTAGATTCCTTCTTCTCTCTGCGGCGGTCAGCCCTTGCTGTGGCGGTGTTTTAAGGGTGCGATGCAAAAGGGTGGTGTTGATAGGAACCTGTATCTTTCTGGCCAGCGGCCGGGAGATTTCAAGTGCCTGGTTGTAGCCACGTTTTTTCAAGCGGTCGGGGTGTAAGGGGACCGGAATAATACAATCTGGCTTGAAGCCGGCCTCAGCAACCTCAAGCGATTTGCCGAGAAGTTTTCCTAGCGGCTCTGCCAGGTAGACCTTGTTGCGATACTTTAGCTGATGGATAGCGTCTTTGACGCTCTCCTGGTAGGTGCAGGCCGCGTGGACGATTGAAAAGGCAGGTGGTCGCTGCAGGCAAGTTGCGCAGAGATGTTGTGATGAAGAGGCGGGGAAAGGTTGGCTGCAACAGCGGCAGTGCGATCTCCCCATGGGCGGCATGGTTGCCTGACACTCTGCGCAGAATTCCTGCGGGTCGAACCCTGGCGGCAGAAGCTGTCCACAGAGCAGGCAGACCGGCGGCAAAAACAGATCTATGCCTGCCGATAGTGCACGACGCAAGTTGGTCCACATGGATCCCCCCCCCAGAGGTATGACAACTCATTACACTTTATGAAATAAGATTCTTGCCTGTCATCTCAACAGGAGCTTCGAGCCCCATCAGGTTGAGTATGGTGGGTGCGATATCCGCAAGAATGCCGGGCTGAAGGTTACTGTCACGTTTTGCAGCGTCAACGAAGATGAGCGGAACCCTGTTTGCCGTGTGCGCGGTATGAGGTGTGTTGTTTTCGTCGAGCATCTTTTCGCAATTGCCGTGGTCAGCTGTTATCAGGGCACAGCCCCCTGTCGCCAGCAAAGCATCAATAACTTGGCCCGTGCAGAAGTCGACTGCTTCCATCGCCTTTATTGCCGCTGGCAGAACTCCTGTATGGCCCACCATGTCCGGGTTGGCAAAGTTCAGGATAATCAGATCATAGTGTTCTGATTGAATACGCCTGATAACCTCTTCGGTGACTTCAGGAGCGCTCATCTCGGGCTTCAGGTCATATGTAGCGACTTCTTTGGGTGATGGAATCAATGCGCGATCTTCGTTGTCAAAAGGAGCTTCGATGCCACCGTTGAAGAAGAAGGTGACGTGAGCATATTTTTCTGTTTCGGCAATCCGCAACTGGTTCATTCCAGCGTCTGCCACAACTTCGCCGAGGATTTTGGGATAACTTTCGGGCCTGTAAGCGACCGGCAGGTCAAAGGTCTCATCGTATTCAGACAGGCAGACGAAAGCTGAGAGTTGAGGTGTTTGTGCACGTTCAAACTCATTGAAGTCTTTTTGTGTGAAGGGCCGAGTGATCTCCCTGGCCCGATCGGCGCGGAAATTGAAAAAGATGATGCCGTCCTGATCATTGATCGGGCCGACCGGTGCGCCATTTTTATGGACGACCTGTGGTTCGACAAACTCATCGGTTTGGCCGGCCGCGTAGGCCGCTCCGATCGCCTCAGCACTTGAATTGACAGCGTGCCCCTGGCCGAGGGTTATCGCTCGCCATGCCCGCGATACCCGGTCCCAACGATTGTCGCGATCCATGGCGTAGTAGCGGCCGATGACGGTTGAGACCTGACCGTGCTTGATGCGCTGTATCTCCGCTTCGAGTTGTGCGAGATAATCTGCTCCACTCTGCGGAGGCGTGTCCCGACCATCCATAAAGGCGTGGATGCAGGCTTCAACGCCCTGGCGTTTAGCCAGTTCGATCAAGGCGTAGAGGTGGGTGTTGTGCGAATGGACGCCACCGTCCGAGAGCAGACCCATCAGGTGAAGTTTGCCGCCAGCTTTGTGAATCTTCTGCAGTGCTTCGAGCAGGACCTGATTGGTAAAGAAATCTCCCTTGGCGATGCTCTGACTGATGCGGGTCAGGTCCTGATAGACGATACGGCCGGCGCCTATATTGAGATGTCCGACCTCCGAGTTGCCCATCTGCCCTTCAGGCAGGCCGACGTTGAGTCCCGAGGCATTCAGCCAGGACGACGGGTAGCTCTGAAAGAGATCATCCAGGCGCGGAGTCTTTGCCAGGCAGACGGCGTTGTTCTCGCAACTCTCGTTGATGCCCCAGCCGTCCAGAATGATCAGTGCTACCGGTTTTTTCATGCACCTGCCCACTCTTTACGCTCGCCGTGGTGGATGACCATCTTGTCGAGAGCCAGAGGGCGTGCATCCTGGATCAGCTTGCGGTCGACCAGGCTGCTTGCATTCCATTCGCCACAGGATGGGCAACGGCTGTTCCATTCGGCAGAGACGCTCTGACATTTTTCGCAGACGAAGTTCAGGTGCAGGCGTTTAGAGATGCCGAGAGCCTTTTGGTATTCGCTGATGGCCTGCTCCGGCTCGCGGCAGCGACGGTAGGTCTCTGCAAGCAGGAGATGCACTTGAGGGGACTCGACGCCGGAGCTCTCGATTGCCTGCAGCTGCTCTTTGGCCTCGTCGACCATTTCCAGGCGAAGGCAGAGCTTGCCGTAGAAGAGGCGGAATATGAGATCGTCGCCCTGTTCGAGAACCTGGCCGCGGAAGAAGTTGAGGAGTGAAGAAGGATCTTCACGCTCCATGAAGTAGTCCTCAAGACGTTCGAGGAAAACACCTTTGCCAAGCTTCTTGTAGCCTTCCTGCCAGATTTTGACCGCGTCGTCTCCTAGGTTTAAAGCCACCAGGGCATCACCATAGGAAACTTGTGCAGGAACAAAGTCAGACTCCTGGCGCAGGATATCCTTCAGTTCTGATTTAGCCTGATCTGCGGAACCGCTCAATATTGACTGGCTGGCTACTTCATAGCGCAGGTAGAGCAGAAGGGCTTTCTCGTCGGCAACGCGGTTGGCTCCCGGTCCGGCCTTGAGCACCCGACGCTGGGTTTCCAGTGCCTCCTGCCAGCGGTCGTGCTTGATGTAGAGGTCGCGCAGAGAGCGAAGTGCTTTACGGTTGTCCTTCTCTCGGCTAATAAGCTCCTGGTAAGACGCCATGGCCTCGTCATCATGGCCGGTCTCTTCCTGGATAGCCGCAGTCTTGAAAAGAACCTCGAGACTTTTCGGGTCCAGATCTCCAGCTTTTCGCAGCAGGCCGAGGCTCTCCGTGGAGTTGCCCTCCTGAGCGGCCAGGTTGGCCATGGCGATCAGTGTGTCGACCCGTTTGGGGTCACGATCAATCGCCTTATTGAGAAGTACACGCGCTTTTTTCAGGTCGCCGGAGAGGAGTCGGCCGACGCCTTGGCGATAAATGGCATTGGTTTCCTGGGCTTTTTTCTGGCTCTGATCGCGACGCCAATGAGAAAATGAATGAGCGATAAGACTCAGGATATGAAGCCCGTTACCCAGCAGCAAGCCGATCAGAATCGCCCCGATGAGAATGATTGGAGTAGGAAAGGTCAGTCCCTCGCCTGCCGCGTAGAAGACTGTCATGTCTCCCGGGTTGATACCCCAGAAGTAGAGGAAGCAGAATGCAAAAATAACAAAAACGAAGGTTAATATAGCCAGATAAATCATTGTGACCCTCCCGGTACGCTTATCGTCATGAAGCACTTAAGATCAGGGTTATTCACCAAATTTTTCAATGTCGGTTTTGCATTCTATACAATAACGGGAAAATGGTCTGACTTCCATTCGCCGGGGTGAAATATCTTCGCCGCAGCTCATGCAGATGCCATATTCCCCTTTTTCAATCTGTTCCAGGGCTACATCGATGTCGTTAATGCGCTGACGTTGAGTTTCGCTGACGTTGAAGAGGACGTCGCGACTGTAGGCTGCAGAGGACATGTCACCGATATCAGGCACGCCATCCTGTCCAATCTCACGGCAGGCTTCATAGGAATTGCTGACTTCCTGAAGAAGGTCCTGGCGTTCTTTCAGCAACTGCTCCTTGACCTGGGTGAAACGTTTACTCATGCTGCTCTCCTTAACATGTCTGAAAATTGTATGGTCTGTTAGTTAACCACAAAAGAGGGCTTTCTGGCGAAGAAAAAATCACCTGAAAAGGGTTGACGGAACAATCTTTCTGCTCCTAGTGATGGTAGGGTTCGTTGCGAATAATCGTACAGCATCTGTAGAGTTGTTCAAGCAGCAGCAGGCGTGCCATCTGATGCGTCAGGGTCATGGGCGACAGGGAAAGGACCAGGTCTGCCCGTTTCCTCAAGGAGTCACTCAAGCCGTAGGGGCCACCTATTAAAAGTGTCCACTCCGGGATGCTGCGCAGCATATGATCTTTCATTAGGTCTGCGAGCGCCTCGGAACTCAGCTTCTTGCCGCCCTGGTCCAGTGCAATCACAAAGGCTCCGGGTGGAATTTTCTGCTCGAGAGCTTGACCTTCTGTAGCTACGATGCGTGGCAGGTCCTGTTTGCGTCCCGTCTTATGCTCTTTGATTTCATGGATGACGAGCGGCAGGTAACGTTTCAACCTCCCGGAAAATTCGGCGCAGCCTTCGTTCGCGAACGGCAGGTTGAGGCGACCGACGCAGAGCAGGCTTAATTTCACGGGGTTTCCTGGACCGTCATGCTGTCTTCCTGAATCTGGACCTCTTCAGCATCACACCAGAGACCGTCCAGGTCGTAGAAGAGTCGAACCGGTTCGTGGAAAATGTGTACCATGACATCACCGTAGTCGATCAGCACCCAGCGCCCTTCGTTAAGGCCCTCAATACCGATCGGCATGGTGGCGTGTTCGTTTTTCAGGCCAAGATGTACCGATTCGGCAGCTGCTTTGACCTGGCGATCGGAGCTGCCGGAGGCGAGTACAAGAAAATCGGTTAACGACGAAATTTTGCGAACATCGAGAACGCGGACATTAAAAGCTTTTTTGTCGAGAGCTAAAGCGGCGCATTTTTGCGCCCGGTCTTGCGATAACAAATTAGTGACTCCCTAGTGTTAGGTTTTTTTCTGCTTGAAGTGTGCTTCTTTTATCGATACAGGCGCTCTTTATAGAGGGCATGCTCTTCAATGTAGGCTGCGACGGCAGCAGGAACCAGGTGCTCAATCGGTTGGCCTTTTCTTTTCAGATCGCGAATCTGCGTTGATGAGATGTCGAGTCTGGTCTCTTCCAGAAAAATCAGATAATTGCCTGATTTGTGGCGTATTTTTTTTGCTTCTTCATCGTAGCAGAAGTCTTTGTGCATCGCAACGGGGAGGGGCTCCAGAGTGTCCTTGATCACGACGCCGGGACGGGTTGTTACAACCAGATGGCTTAGACTGAAAATACGAGGAAAATCTTTCCATGAGGCGATGTCGCGATAAGAATCGAGGCCAATGATGAAGTAACGTTCCCCTTGCGGGTCTCCCTGGCGCAAAATATCCAAGGTGTCGACAGAGAAGCTCTTGCCGTTACGCTGCACTTCGAGATCGGAGGCCTGGAAGGCCGGGTAATCTCTAACTGCAGCTTCGACCATGGCGAGACGGTGGGCGAAGGAAATTTCGCCGGCGACATCTTTGTGGGGAGGTTCTGCTGCCGGAATAAACAGGGTCCTGTCGAGTTCAAGCGTCTGATGCACTTCTTCCGCAATGCGCAGATGAGCGAGGTGGATCGGGTTGAATGTGCCGCCGAGGATGCCGGTCTTCATGCTTTAAGTCCAAGGCAAAATGGTCATGATTATTAACACGGAGGCGCTGAGGAACAAAAAAACACCATTCTTTTCGGCGCCGTTAGAAAAATTCTCTCCGCAGCTGTGGGTCTCTGCGCTGAAGTGGGTTCTTGCCTGCTTGGCTCTGTTTTTGTCAGGTCCGAATCTGACCGTCCCCAAGGACGATGAACTTACGTGTCGTCAAATCTTCGAGCCCCATAGGTCCGAATGAATGCAGCTTTGTGGTTGAAATGCCGATTTCCGCACCGAGCCCGAATTGATTACCATCGGAAAAACGCGATGAGGCGTTGACCATGACGACGCTCGAGTTGATTTCGCGCAGGAATCGTTGTGAATTCTCGTAGTCGCGGGTGACGATGACCTCCGTATGCAGCGAGCCGTAGCGCTGGATGTGGTCAATTGCTTCATCGAGACTCTCGACAACACGTACCGCCAGGGTCAGATCGAGGTATTCGGCGTGCCAATCCTCTTCGGTTGCCGGTTGTGCCTCCGGAGCGAATTCTCTGGTTGTTTCGCAGCCGCGCAGTTCGACGCCCTGGCCGCGCATGGCCGAAGCGATATAGGGGACGAAGGTTTCGGCGATGTCCTGGTGGATCAGGAGTGTCTCCATGGAGTTGCAGACGCCTGGGCGTTGAACCTTGGCGTTGATGCAGATACTCTCCGCCTTGGCATAATCGGCGCTGGCATCGACAAAGGTGTGGCAGACGCCTTTGTAATGTTTGATGACAGGGATACGGGAATTCTCACTGACAAAACGAATCAGGCCTTCGCCACCGCGTGGAATGATCAGGTCGATCTCCTCTTCCAGCTTGAGTAGTTCGAGGACGGCAGACCGGTCAGTTGTTTCGATCACTTGCAGGGCTGCTGCGGGGAGTCGCATGCGTTCCAGTTCGTTTTTCAGGATTCTGCCGATCGCCAGGTTAGAGTGAATGGCCTCTTTGCCGCCGCGCAAAATCACAGCATTGCCACTCTTCAGACAAAGGCCTGCGGCGTCGGCGGTGACGTTGGGACGAGATTCGTAAACGATACCGATCACGCCGAGCGGGATGCGCATGCGACCGATCTGCAAGTCGTTAGGGCGGCGCCACATGCCGGTGATTTCGCCAACCGGGTCAGGAAGGTCGGCGACCTCACGTAGACCGTCCGCCATGCTACGGATGCGTTGCGAGTCGAGAGTCAGACGATCTACCATGGCCGGAGCCAGCCCTGCTTCACGGGCCGCCATCAGGTCTTTTTCGTTGGACTCGATCAACTGTTCGGTGTGGTCTATAAGTGCCTGCGCCATCTTCTGCAGCAGCTCGTTCTTGACTGCGGAGGAGAGGTTGGACAACATCCGGGACGCCGCTTTGGCATCCTGTGCGATCTTCAGCATCTGTTCAGCTACGTTCATCTTGTTTGCTCCTTCATGTGTTGATCACCATGTTGTCCCGGTGAACGACCTCGTCGCCATACTGGTAGCCGAGGATCCCTTCTATCTCCTTGGTCTTTTTGCCGAGAATTCGCACCAGTTCTGCTGAGTTGTAGTTGGTGACACCCTTGGCAAATTCAGTGCCTTCCAGGTCGCAGATACGTACGGCGTCGCCGCGCTCAAACGTGCCTTCAAGCTGATGAATGCCTGAAGGTAAAAGGCTTTTGCCACGTTCGGTGACTGCCGCCTGTGCGCCATGGTCGAGGATCAGCTTGCCCTTTGGCTTCTTGGTGAAGGCGATCCAGTGCTTGCGGGCGGCCATCGGGTCGCGCGCTGGCAGGAAATAGGTGCCAAGCTCATGGCCATCAAAAAGGTGGAGCAGGTTGTGCGGTGTGCGGCCGTTGATGATGGCCGTGCCCGCACCAAAGAGAGTGGCGCGCTTGGCAGCTTTGAGCTTGGTGGTCATGCCGCCGGTGCCGAGGTCCGTGTCTTCGTTGCCGGCCATGGCTTCAATCTTGGGGCTGAGTCGTTCGACTTCTGACACCAGTCGCGCTTCTGGATTCTTGCGCGGGTCACTGTCGTAGAGTCCATCAACATCGGAGAGAATGACCAGAAGCTGGGCTTCGACCAGGTTGGTGGCCATGGCAGAGAGATTGTCGTTGTCGCCGAAACGGATTTCGTCAATCACGACTGAATCATTCTCGTTGATAATCGGTACAATGCCGTATTCAAGCAGAGTCATCAACGTGTTGCGTGCATTGAGATAGCGGCGGCGGTTGGCGAGGTCATCGCGTGTCAGGAGGATCTGGCCGGCTTTGAGGTCGTATTGGCGTAACGAATCCTTGTAGGCGCGCATGAGCCGACTTTGACCAATGGCGGCAGCGGCCTGTTTCAGGGGGATTGTCTGTGGCTTGCCGACAATGCCCAGGTCTGCCTTGCCTGCCGCGACCGCAGCAGAAGAAACCAGGATGACTTCGTAACCACGCTGGCGAAGTTTGTGGACATCTTCGCAGATGGTTGCAATCCGATCGAGGTCAAGGCCATCACCGTTGGAGATGACGCCGCTGCCGATCTTAATAACGACTCGTTTGACATGTGCCAGAAGAATTGTGCGCATTGTGCTCTACTTGTAGAAGTTGTTGAAAAGACTGGAAAACTTTACCCTTCGTCGCGAGAGCTGTCAAGCGGTTCGGCCTGACGCATACGATCGAGTTCTCTGGCGATGATCGTGACGAGCTCGGGGAGACCTTCTCTGGTCACCGCGGAGATGGCAAAAGTCTTGAAACCCCGCTGCTCGAACTCGGCGCGAATTTCCTCGGTTTCTTCACGAACTTCGGTAATGTCCTGCTTGGTAAAGACCACCAGCATGGGACGTTCACTCAATTCTTGCTTGAAGCGTTCGAGTTCACGATTGATCTTTTCGAAGTTTTCAATCGGGTCACCTTCTTGCAGGCAGGAGAGGTCGACGAGATGCAGAAATAGGTCAGTGCGCTCGATGTGCCGCAAGAAACGCGCGCCGAGGCCATGGCCGTCACTGGCGCCTTCAATGAGGCCGGGGATGTCCGCCATAACAAAGGAACGAAAGTCGCCATGTTTGACGACGCCGAGGTTCGGCACCAGAGTCGTGAAGGGATAGTCGGCAATCTTGGGTCGAGCTGCGGAGACACATGAAATCAAAGTCGATTTTCCGGCGTTGGGTAAGCCAACCAGGCCGACATCGGCGAGCAGTTTGAGCTGCAGTCTCAGAATGCGTTCTTCACCGGGCATTCCGGGTTGAGTGTGACGGGGCGCACGATTGGTGGAGGTCAGAAAGCGGGCATTGCCACGACCGCCCTGGCCGCCTTTGAGCAGCAGAAAGCCCTGATCGGCTTTGGTCAGGTCGGCAAGCAGTTCTCCTGTTTCGTCGTCGTAGACCAAGGTCCCTGGCGGAACCTTGATGACGAGGTCCTCGCCACTTTTGCCGTGCCTGTTCTTGCCCATACCGGGAATGCCATTCTTGGCTTTAAGGTGATGTTTGTAGCGCAGGTCGAGGAGGGTCGTAAGGGCCGTATCCACCTCAAGCAGGACGTCACCGCCACGGCCGCCGTCACCGCCGTCAGGGCCGCCAAGGGGGACAAACTTTTCGCGGAGGAAGGAAAGGCAGCCGCGGCCGCCATCGCCAGCCTTGACGTGTATGTTGACCTCATCAATGAATTTCATATGAATAGGCTCGGGGTAAGGGGTGAAAGGTTCAGGGGGAGACCCTTAACCATCGTCCCTGAATCCTTCTCCATTATTTAAAGTCTTAACATAAAAAACCCGAAGCTCACTAAAGAACCTCGGGTTTTTTAAGTTGTTCGGGAGCCTGACCTTAAGCGTAGACGCTAACTTTCTTGCGGTCTTTGCCGAGACGTTCGAATTTGACCTTGCCTTCTACCAGGGCAAAGAGAGTGTAGTCTTTGCCGCAACCGACATTGTTGCCGGGGTGGATGGTCGTGCCGCGCTGGCGTACCAGAATTGATCCGGCGGTTACCAGTTGGCCATCGTAACGCTTGACTCCGAGGCGTTTGCCTACGCTATCCCGGCCGTTTCTAGTACTGCCGACACCTTTTTTATGAGCCATGAGTCTACTCCTTAAGCTTCAATATTCGTTATCTTGAGACGGGTGAGGGGCTGACGGTGGCCGTACTTCTTGCGATAGTTCTTACGGCGCTTCGATTTGAAGACCAGGATTTTTTTATCTTTACCCTGCTCGACGATCGTTGCTGTTACTTTCGCATTAGGTAAGAGAGGTGTTCCGATTTTAACCTCTTCTCCGCCAACCATGAGGACTTCGTCCAGCTCGATGGTTTCACCCACCGCACCAGCAAGTTTTTCGACCTTAAGAAGGTCGCCTGCGGAAACTTTATACTGCTTTCCTCCGGTTTTAATGACCGCGTACATAGCCTATACACCTCGCTTTCGTTCCTTGGATTACGGACCCTGGTCCGTTTAGGAACTGGTACTTATACGTCCGTCGGTATAAGCATGTCAAGAAAAATTCTTAGCCGACAATGATTTCAAACTGCTCAAGGTGAAAGCTTTGGCGTGCCGTAATCGTAATCTGTTTTTCGAACTTTTTCTCCAGCTCTTCGATGCCGTGACGCTCATCATCATAGAGGAGCGAAGCAATGTCGGGATGAACCAACAGGGTCATGCGGTAGCCCGGTGCAGGCCCCATTTCTCGCTGTAGTTCACGGAAAATTTCATAAACGGTGGTCGTGCGGCTTTTGACATACCCTTTGCCGTCACAATAGGGACAGGCTTCGCACAGGGTGCGGCCGATACTTTCACGAACCCGCTTGCGGGTCATTTCGACGAGGCCGAGCTCAGAGATCTTGAGAATGTTGGTTTTCGACTTGTCGTTTTTGAGAACTTCTTCCAGTGAGCCGTGCACCTTCTCACGGTGGGCCTCTTTCTCCATATCGATAAAGTCGATAATGATCAGGCCACCGATGTTGCGCAGGCGCAACTGGAAGGCAACCTCTTTGACTGCCTCGAGGTTGGTCTTGAGAATCGTGTCTTCGAGATTGTGCTTGCCGACAAAGCGCCCGGTGTTGACGTCGACGGCCGTAAGAGCTTCTGTCTGCTCAATAATGATGTAGCCGCCGCTCTTCAGCCAGACTTTCCGCCCGAGCGCACGGGCGATCTCCACCTCGAGACCAAAACTGTCAAAAATCGGCTCACCGCCTTTGTACTGGTCGACCTGAAAATTGTGTCCAGGCATAAAGGTGTTCAGGAAACTGCCGATTTTGTCGAACTCGATGGGGCTGTCAACGATGATCCGCGAGACGTCTTCTGTAAGGATGTCGCGCAAAACCTTGCTGGTGACATCGAGATCGGAATGGATCAGGCAAGGTGCACTTTTGTCTTCGCAGTGCTCGCTGATTTTTTCCCAGAGGTTGACCAGGTAGTCCATGTCGGCCTTGAGCTCTTCACCATCCCGGCTTTCGGCTACGGTGCGGACGATGAAGCCGGTTCCCTCCGGGCGCATGACATCGACAAGGTGCTTCAGGCGATCGCGTTCTTCCTCGTTCTCGATGCGACGGGAGATGCCGACATGGTCAACCGTCGGCATGTAGACCAGGTTGCGTCCCGGCAGGGAGATGTGCGACGTGATGCGTGCGCCCTTGGTGCCGAGCGGTTCCTTGGCAACTTGAACCAGGATCTCCTGACCTTCCTGCAACAGTTCTTCGATTGGCGGTAGTGGCGGGCGCTCTTCACCTGTCTCCTCACTGTGCTGATCGTGACGATGGCCAACCTCGACATAATGCTCTACGGCTTCCATCTCATCGAGAACATCGGCGACATAGAGAAAGGCTGCTTTCTCCAGGCCGATATCAACGAAGGCCGCCTGCATGCCAGGGAGAACCCGGATGACTCTGCCGCGGTAGATGTTGCCGACAATGCCCAGTTCACGGTTGCGCTCGATGTAGAGCTCGGCAATATGGCCGCTCTCCAGAAGGGCAATCCTCGTCTCATGGGACGTGGTGTTGATGACCAGTTCTTTGGCCATGGGCTGTCTCCTTTAAAGATAAAAGTTTAATATGTGAAAACTGAAAATGTGTAAACTGGCTGTATCCGACCCGCAGGAGCTCGATAAGAGAGGGTCTCTTAACGGCTTCGTCCGCAGGCTGGAGTGCTTCGCGACAGTGCCTGTCTCTCTACCTATTAATCTAACGGCATATCCTGTTCTTTCAACTCGATGGCGGTTTTACATATGCCGAGTGATCGTACCTCTTCGACATCTTTGTCCAACAGGAATGCCGCTAGAAAGAGCGGGCTACCGCAATACATGTCCATCCACAACAGGTTGTCCTGTCGTTTCAGATTATGAACCCAGGGGCGCAGGTTGATCTCCACGGGGCGATCTTTTTTCATTCTTGTGCCCAGAACCGCCTCCTGCTCGAGGAAAGCGCTCAGTCGTTCCTCAAGGTCTTCCACTGTATCTTCCGGTAGCGGAACTTTGAAAGTCGCGGTAAAGAGACTGTTTGCCGGTGATTCCCCTTTGCGCGGCCAACTCGTAGCAGCCAGGACCTCGACCCCTTCCGGAAGCTCCCGGTTAAGCCGTGTGAGAGCCTCCTGAGCGAGACATGGTTCCCTTAGCTCCAGGTCGATCAGTTCAGCTTCGCTTGAAACTCCCAAAGGCAGAGCGTCTCCAAAGCTGATGCGCGGTGCCGGATGGAAGCCCGCAGAGTATTTAACCGGCAGGTCCGCTCGGCGAATCGCACGATGGACCAGGGTCATGTACTCAAGGTGACTCAGGCTGGCTGTGCGCCCGGTTTTGGTTAATGTCAGGCGCAGTTTGGGCAGGAGTGTTGGCTCTGTTGGCTCCTCTGGTTCTGTTGCCTCATGCGCTTGTAGCCGGTTTATGTCAGCGAGCCTCGGTTTGAGGGTTTCAAGGTCACAGAGGCCGCAGTAGCTGCACTGACCGTTGCGACAGTCCGGGGTTGCTTGGCCGAGCAGAGCGGCTTGACGTTCTCGTACAAGGAAATCCCTGCTGACTCCGGCATCGATATGTTCCCAGGGGAAGGTCTCTCCCGGCAGGCGTTGGCGCAGATACCAGGCGGGATCAATCTCAGCTTTAATAAAGGCTTCCATCCAGAGGTCGTAGCGAAAGTGCTCTCTCCAGCCATCGAAACGACAACCCTGTTTCACTGCTTCCTCAAGAACAGCGCCCAGGCGACGGTCTCCACGGGCGAAGACTCCTTCGAGAAAAGAAAGCTCGGCGTCATGCCATTTGAGGCGCAGGCGTTTCTTTTTCAGTGCACCACGCAGCATTTCCTGGCGCTCAATCGTTTCTTCGTAGCCGATCTGTGCTTCCCACTGAAAGGGTGTATGTGCTTTGGGAACAAAGGTTGAAACCGATACGTTGACATCTGCTCCACCCTGCGTGCCTTTGCCGGCTTTCTTAACTCTGGCCGCAAGCTCAACGAGCGCGTCAAGGTCCTCGTCCGTTTCCGTTGGCAGGCCGATCATGAAGTACAACTTGATGATTCTCCAGCCGAGTTCAAAGGCCGTGGTGGCACTGTCAACCAGGTCTTCAGCATTGATCCCCTTGTTTATCACCTGTCGCAGTCTTTCGCTTCCAGCTTCGGGGGCCAGTGTAAAGCCGGTTTTTCGCACCTTCTTGATTTCGTTCATCAGCTCCGGTGTCAGGGAGCCAACGCGCAGACTGGGCAAGGAAACCGCAACACTCTGGTCGGCGTAACAGCCCATAAGGTTCTGCATCAAGGTCTCGATAGCACTGTAATCACCGGTCGACAGGGACAGCAGAGAGACCTCATCATATCCGGAGTGGCTCAGCAGCTGATCGATCAGGTTGCGGATGGTGTCCGGTTGACGTTCACGAACCGGCCTGTAGATGTAACCGGCCTGGCAGAAGCGGCAGCCCCGGGTGCAGCCACGGGCAACCTCTATGGCGACCCGGTCATGGATCGTTTCTAAGAAAGGGACGATCGGCTGCTCCGGGTAGGGCGCGGAGTCGAGGTCGGCGAGGACCCGGCGGCGAACTTTTGGTTGTTGCGGATCCTTTGCGGTGATCGCTTCGATGCGACCATCAGCTTGATAGCTGACGATGAAGTGGGAAGGAACATAAATTCCCTCAATGGCAGCCAGTCGTTTCAAAAGTGCAGCACGGTTCTCATTAGTGGCTTTGCTGGCTCGGACCGTAGCGCATAGTTCAACGACCACTTCTTCACCATCGCCGATAACGGCACAGTCGAAAAAGTCAGCAAGGGGCTCAGGGTTGAATGCGCAGGGACCACCAACAACGATCAGGGGGGCCTGCTCGTCCCGTTCTGTGGCCCTCATTGGCAAGCCTGCCAGATCGAGCATTGACAGGACATTTGAGTAGCAGAGCTCGTATTGCAGAGAAAAACCAACAATGTCGAAGTCAGCGAGGCTGCGGCCATTTTCCAGCGAGGCGAGGGGACGCTTCGCTTCTCGTAACTGTTGCTCACGATCGGGCCAGGGGGTGTAGGCTCGTTCTGCTGCAATCCAGGGCTGGTCGTTGAGTGTCCGATAAAGAATGGCTGAGCCGATATGGCTCATGCCGACTTCGTAGACATCGGGGAATGCCAGAGCAAAGGTCACCTCGACCTGCGCCCACTCTTTACGGATGCTGCCCCGTTCCCCACCCAGGTAGCGAGCCGGACGTTTCAGCTGATAGAGGGATGTTTCTTGCGTCATGGTGCTCCGCGCTATGTAGTTCTGTCTCTGTCGACAGTTGTGTGTGTTAAATCGTTAAATAAAGGCGAATATTCAGGATAACACGTTATTTTTTGTTGGAACAATCAATTCGGTGGGAGTAATCGATAACTTGACTGATATCTTGAAGGTTTAACTCAATTCGAGAGGCTTTAAGTCATAAATTCAAGGGTAGGCAAAAGGCCCGGCTTTCTTTGAAAGCCGGGCCTTCCCATTGGTCAGTTTTCTTGCCCTGTCCAACTGAGGGGGAAGCAGCCTCTGTCTATTTGCTCTGTTCGACCATGTAGATTGTCGCAGAGGTTACCTCTTCATCCGTTAACGCACTGTTGCCGCCTTTGGCCGGCATGAAGCCGCTTGAGCCTTGAAAACCTTTGATCGCCAGGGCGGCCATCGCTTCTTCCCCTTTGCCAATACGTTCCTGCCAGGCGGCTTTGTCGCCGGTTTTGGGCGCGCCTGCAACGCCACTGGCATGACAGGGCGCGCAAAAGTTCATATAGACGCCTTGTCCCTGTGCGGTGTCGGCAGCAACGGTGGAGGAAAATACAAAGGGAAGTGCCAGCATTAAAACCAAGATCAGAAATTTGTTCATGATGGGTCCTTTCTTCTGTTGTGACTATGAACTGTAATGAGAGACGCAGGTGCTGTTTGTTAATCCGACTTGTTGTAATTTCCTGTTGTTCTGCTGGGAGGCTGACACTGGCGATCTGCTGCAGAGTCGTGCTTCCCGCATGTTTTGCACTCTTGTCTTTTGGGCTGTTTAAAGTGTCCTCATAGCATTGCTGAACGAAAGTATCTATAGCTCAATGGGTTTCATGTTAAATGAGTGCCTTTGAGAGGCGCAAGTTAATTTTTATCAGAATGGAGTGGTTATCAGTCTTCTTTTGTCTTAGTAAGAAGAAAATTTTGTCCTTGGATGACGGGGCTGTTCCTGAGTCAGGCTCAGAATATTGTCCGCGGGGCGAAAAAAGATTGGTGCTTGCTAATAAAAAGTTAAAATTAATTACAACAAAGGCCTACATTTTTCACCGAAAAAAACCCCAATACCCTGTAAAAACAAATATTTGCAAGTGTTAACAAAAAATGAAAATATTTTAATTTGTTTGTTGACATGAGTAAATTTTAATGGTAAAAGTTTAATCAACAGTGAGGAACAACTTTAAAACCCAATCGACAGGAGGTCGTTATGAAAACTCAAAGCAATTTTATGGATACCGTAAAAAGTAGTTACATGGTCCTGATCATTGCGTTGCTCGGCATCTTCGCTTTTATCTCTGCTGTGTTGATCGCCTGGCCTGCTCTCGCTTACATCGGCGCGAAACTGTTTAACTAGGGTCAGACTTTAACAACTAACACTCTCAGTAAAGAGAGTTTCCCCAGGAGGTACATCATGAAAAGCGCAGCCAATATCGTCAATAACGTAAAAGCCAGTTACACTGTCGCAGTTATGGGTGTTCTCGGGGTCTTTGCTTTTATCTCGGCCGTACTGATTGCCTGGCCGGCGCTCGCCTACCTTGGCGCTAAAATGTTTAACTAGGCATAAACCAAATAATCGAAAAGAGCCTCGCAAGTCGCGGGGCTTTTTGCTTTTGATCTATAAACCCTTGCGCAACTTTCAGTCTTTTCTTTGCGCCTTGGCGTTAGGAAAAGGTTTTGAGTTGCACTTGTTGGGTGTGATGTCTCTGTAATTAAAAAGGCCGCTCTCCGTTGAGAACAGCCTTTTTCGTTTTTTTGTCTGCATGTATGAGAAGAATCAGCTGCTCATGCCAAGCATGGCCTTGTAGTCTTCTTCAACCACTTCAAGGTGATTATGAGTTGATGTCGCATTCGCCAGGTAGACCCTTGAGATGTCCGGGTCATCAATCTGGGCCGCCATCTCGCGGAGTGATTTCTCCAGAGCCTCTTCTTGATCAATCGCCAACTCCAACGCTTTTCGCTCATCAAAATCCTGGACCAACAAGCTCTGCAGGCCCTTCCACCATGAGGACTCTGTGTTCGGTGGCGCATTCATGAATTCTTGAAAAGAAGGAATGTCATCGCCGGAGTAGATTCTATAAAAAGATTCGGCATGTTGATATTCTTCACGAGCCAGTATCTCAAAGGTCTGCCGAGCTTTATCTTCAGCCATACGTTCCGCGCCATACTTGTAGTAATCCATGGCGTCTTTTTCCGTCTGGATGGAGTCCTTGATCGCCTTTTGCACGTCAATGATTCCCATGATTGAAACCTCCTCTGGTAGTTCGTTTTCATAAAAATTAAATCGGTAGTATTTATAACACATTTTAAGGAACAGGTCTTGCTTTTTCTTCTCTCTGGGGAGGGGGCCAGAAGTGGTTTTCTCTACCTTTTCACGCTTTTGCGCACTGCCTTGAATGAGGCGCGTGCGGCAAACTACAGTTGCGAGCAATAATCAATGCCAGGTTAAGATCGTTAACCGAGCGGCAGGATCTAAGCTCGTTACCACATGTTATGTCTTGCTGGGCAACTACTTGAATGGTTTCCTGTTGCAAGTCAATAAAAACAGGCCTTTTATGGATTTGAGAGAGATCGATCCTCAAATGCCACCCGCTTTCGGGGTATGTTCTGATCGTTGATGGCGACGGTAAAGTGAGCCTGGAGAAAGTCTTGAACTCTGCAGTGAGTTCAAGTTAGACTGACCAATATTCGGTATTTCTATCTGAACCTTCTCGTTAACCTTCTCTGATTCGAGGTTTAATCGTGCCCTTTATTCTACGTGTCATTTTCCTGTGTTCACTGATTGTCTCACCTTGTGCATCTTATTGCCTTGCAGCACCTGTGGTGCTTTTTGATGAAGGCCACGCGCAGCAGTTTTTGACAGGCAAGAGTGGAGATCTTGACCTTTCTGAACTGGCGGCACTCTACCAGGAGCAGGGTGTTGTGGTCTCCAGTTCGGTCGAAGCCTTGAGCAAAGATTCTTTGGCCGCGGTTGATGTGTTGGTGATCTCCGGCCCATTCCGCCCGTTAGGCGGGGCGGAGATTGAAGCTGTCGTCGAGTTTGTAAATGCTGGCGGGGGGCTCGCCGTGCTGTTGCATATTGCGTCACCTGTGGGTGATCTTTTACAGCGCCTTGATGTCGATCATACCAACGGCACTTTACGTGAGACGCGTGACGTGATTGGCGACAATCCGCAGAATTTCAAGGTCACTTCTCTCAAAGAGCACCCTCTGACAGCCGGGCTGGAAAGTTTTTCCATCTATGGCGCGTGGGCTCTGCGTGGCACCGCGCCACATTCCGTTATTGTGGCGGAGACGGGAGAGAAGAGCTGGGTAGATCTTGACCGCGACAAAAAATTTTCCAGCAACGATGCAGTTCAGCGCTTCGGTGTGATGGTGGCAGGAGAGCTAGGTGAGGGCCGCTATGTTGTTGTCGGCGACGATGCCATTTTCCAGAACCGTTTCTTCGATAAGGCAAACCGGCAACTGGCCGTTAATCTTGTCGATTGGCTTAGTCAACGCTAACTTTCCCCGCATAATTTCAATAGAAAAGGCAGCCTTCGGAGTAAGGGCTGCCTTTTTGCGTGCTGGTGGGGTTTCTTTATGAGTTGCTAAGCCAGGCGCCTAATTCGCTACGTGTCGCTTCTGTATCACCTGTGTTGAGTTCAATTAACTTGCGCAGGTGGGTCAGAGTTTCGAGGTCTTCACTGATAAATTTGAAGCCGTAACAAAGCTCTTCCTGGTGGACAAGTTCTGCCTGAAAATTGAGAGAGATCGGGGTGCCCGGCAGGACAATACAGAGACTGCACTTTGCTCC
>SBFN01000128.1 GCA_006226895.1 Deltaproteobacteria bacterium
CGCGACAGCCTGCCCGCAACAGCCTCCTCCAAAGACGAATGGCGGCACCTGTTGACGATGCGCCTGACATGGCAGCTACTTAGTCAGAACCTTAGTCTGTCGCTTTTCAACTTCTGGTCCCCGAGCGATCAGGACGGCTACCTGAGACCTGCGGTGACATACAAAATCACCGATGCCTGGCAGGTAAGTGCAGGAGCCAATTTTTTCTGGGGTGAAGAAGACCATACGTTTTTCGGTCAGTTCGACAACAACAATAACATCTATGCCGGCCTGCGCTACAGTTTCTGACCGGCACTTGCACAACCTTTTAAAAGGAGTGGCAACCATGACTATCAACCGTTATCTGCGCATGATCGCAGGCTTTTTCGTTATGCTCAGCGTGGGTCTCTCTCAAGTTCATTCCCCCTACTGGCTCTTCTTCACGGCTTTCGTCGGCATAAACCTGTTTCAGAGTGCTTTCTCCAACTGGTGTCCCATGATCACCATTCTTCGAAAACTGGGGATCAAGGAAGGATGAGTACCGCAAAAATCGCAGGCGAGCTGTTCGATGAGGGCCTCAGTTGCACCCGCTCGGTGTTGCAGGCCACAGGTGGCAGCATTAACCAGGAGGTGCTGGCTGCAACGGCCGGCTTCAGCTGCGGTATCGGCAAGAGCGGCTGCCTCTGTGGTGCCATTACCGGTGGAGTTATGGCGCTCGGACTGAACTGGCGTGCCGACCGATCTGCAGACTTGATCGCCGCGTTCAAGGAAGCCTTTGAAACCACCTGTTGCCGTGGACTTTCCAAAAGCTACGAATGGATGAGCGAAGAGCATCAAGGGAATTGTCGCAAGCTCACGGTGGCCACGGCCGGGATGGTCGAAAAATTGCTATACGACCTCGAATAGACGGGAGTACCTCTCAACGATAAGATCTGTTCTTAAAGGCTGTGCGCTTGTACAGCCTTTAATTGTTTCCCGAAAGCCCTTTCTGCATTATGCGCCCACCGCACACACACTATTCTCAATCAGGTTGTATTTATGCCTGATTGAAGATAAATTAAATTTCAGTAACGGCTCGGAATCTTTGGCGACATTGCTGATATCGCGGAGACCTTTCCATTGAAGAACGTCCTTATTGTCACGCCCAGTTATTTAATCAAGAAGAAACGAGACTTTACCGGTGGCATTAAGCAGCTCACCAGGTTGGGTTTCAACGTCATCAATCCTGAATTCCCGGAAGTCCTCCCCTCGCCGCAAGAGAAAGCCGATCAGATCCATGAGGGATTTGCAGACCACAACGTCGATATGATCCTGGCCTTACGCGGCGGCTACAGCGCGATGAAGGCTCTCCCCTATATCGATTTCGAACTGATCAAAAAACGCCCCAAAATCATCGCTGGTTTCAGCGACTTGAGCGCATTGCTCAACCCGATCTTCGAGCGCACGGGGCTGGTGACCTTGCACGCCCCCATGGTGATCAATCTGGGCACGCCAACCCCCTTCACGCTTAAATCACTGATGAACGCCGTCACAGGCTATGCGGAGAAGAACCTGTTCAAAGGAGCCCGTTGCAAAGTCTACAATCCCGGCTCTGCGAGCGGGATTCTCAAAGGCGGCAACCTGATTACCCTAACCGCCCTGATCGATACGGAGTGGGAGATCGACACAGCCGGTTCGATCCTCTTTCTCGAGGATGTCGATGAAGAGCTGCACGAGGTGGATCGCTTCCTGACCCAGTGGATTCTGTCCGGGAAACTCAAAGAGATCAAGGCTCTTATTCTCGGTGATTTTCGCGGGCTCGGCAGCCAGAAGATCTACGACATCCTGGCCTCGCAGATGGAGCTGGACGTTCCGGTTGTACATTGCCCTTACATCGGTCATGTCGCCAACAAGATTACCTTACCAATCGGTGCCGAGGTTGAGCTGAACACGGACAAAAAGCAGCTCGTGATAAGAAGCATGTCTTTCCCCGGAGGGACCCCATGAACATACTCTGGCTGATCATGATCTGCGTCAGTATCGTCTTCGCCATTTTTACCGGCAACATGGAGGCGTTCACCAAATCGATCTTCGATGGTGCAAAAGCAGCCGTGGAGATATCACTATATCTTCTCGGCATCGTCTCGGTCTGGATGGGGGTCACCAGGATCCTGGAAGACTCCGGCCTGATCTACCGAATCGCGCATCTTTTCAAGCCGATCATTTCACGGTTGTTCAAAAACATCCCCGGCGACCATCCCTCCATCACAGCCATCACCCTGAACGTTTTGGCCAACCTGTTCGGCCTCGGCAACGCGGCCACACCGCTGGGGATCAAGGCCATGCAGGAACTTGATGGGCTTAATGAGGACAAGGGGACCATTACCCCCGAAATGATGACGTTCATCGTTATCAACACCGCGAGTATCCAGCTGATCCCCTTCTCCGTAATCGGCATCCTTGCCAGCTACGGGCATCGCAATCCGGCCGCGGTCGTATTTCCCATACTGATCGCCACCGCAATTTCCACCATGACCGCACTGCTCGTGTTGGCTGCGTTCAGGAAGGTGTTCAGATGATAGAGAACATAGAATACATATCGCTGCTCATCATCCCGCTGTTCATCCTGTTTACGGTCCTCTACGGAACCCTGAAGAAGGTCAGGGTCTATGATTCATTCGTTACCGGGGCCAAAGAAGGACCGGCCATCATCCTGAATATATTCCCCTACCTTTTAACCATTTTCGTGGCCATTAAAGGGTTCCAGGCCTCAGGCGCTTTCGACTACGTCAGGAATGCCTTTTACAGCGTGTTCGCTTTTCTGGATATCCCGATCGAAGCCTTATCCATGGCGGTTATGAAACCTCTCTCCGGAAGCGCCTCGACTGCACTGTTTACCGAAATCGTCACAACCACCGGCTCCGACTCCATGGCCACTCATATGTCAGCCATAATCATGGGCAGCGCCGAAACCACTTTTTATGTGCTGGCCGTTTATCTTGGCTCCGTCAGTATCAGGAAAACCCGTTATCTTGTCCCGGTCTGCCTGGTGGCGGATTTTATCGGCATCGTTATAGCCGTTTTCATTGCGAAGTGGTTTTTCTAAGAGCCCCACGGACGATGCGGGACGAAGCGAAAATCAGTTTGCAGCCGGCTCATGGTTAGTCCGAGAGGTTCCTAAAATGTGCAGAGTTCTGGGTATTACCAATTTCGATTATGCAACGCATCAGGAGATCGTTGAACAGTTCTGCGAGCTGGCGCGCAGCGGCGTGGTCATGGACGAAGATCCTCCCGGACACGAGGATGGTTGGGGCTTGGCTTTCTACCTGGGAGGGCAACTGGTCGTCCATAAAAGCGGCATCAACCTGCTCGAAGAGACCGACAAGGTCATCGGCATACTCAGCACGTTGAAGGCCTCACCTTTGGTGATTCTCCACTTGCGCAAATCTGCCTGGAACGACAGGTTAAGCACCCGGCACGCTCATCCTTTCCACATCGACAACACCGTATTCTTCCACAACGGCGTGGTCTACGACTACAAGAAGCTGCTCCCCGACATCACCCTGCCAGGCCTCGGCACAGATGCCCTCGATACCGAGGTTTTCTTTTACCATATGATGAGTAGTAAAGCTCAGGACCTGGACCAGGCTTTTCTTGATACGGCGGCGCAGATCAAACGTAAGCACAGGTATTCGGCGATGAACTGCCTGTTCAGCGATGGCATTAAACTCTTCGCTTATCGTGATTACGCCAAGGAACCGAACTACTATTCTCTCTACAAAGCCTTCTCGGATAACTCCTGCCTTATCTCATCCGAACCCCTGGATAAAAAAATGCAGTGGGATATGATGGCGCAGGAGGAATTCTTGACGATTGAGCTGAATGCATAGATATGGGGGCACCACGTGATGTGTCTCCGAGTTAAAAAGAAACCTTTTCCGTACCAGCTGCTTTCACTTTTCCTCGTCCCACGTTCTGACAATTTCTCCAGATCCCCGTTCAAACTTTATCAAATCTTTACATGTTCCTTAATCAGTCCTTAAACAGCTCCGCTATACTTCAGCCATATAAAAACCAAGCCAGCGTATCAGCTGAACCATAAATGGAGGAACTCATGAAAATTATTACGATAACATTTATCAGCATAAGCCTGGTTATGATCGGGTTTGTCCAGGTACAGAGCAAAAGTATGGACGAGAAGATGGACAAATCAGAGGACATGGCAACGGCGCAATCGATGCCGCACGACGACATGAAGATGAAATCAGGTGATATGATGAAAGACGACGATATGCACATGAAGAACGATGAGATGATGATGGAGCAGACCACAATACCCACAGACCAGGAACTCCGTGAGCGTCTCACCCCGTTGCAGTACAAGGTCACTCGGCAGGATGGAACCGAGCCGCCGTTCAACAACAGCTACTGGGATAATCACGAGCAGGGGATTTATGTCGACATCATCTCCGGCAAAGCGCTGTTCAGTTCCACCGACAAGTATGAGTCAGGAACCGGCTGGCCGAGCTTCACCCAACCGTTGGACCCTGATCAGATCGTTGAGAAGGAAGATCGCAGCTTCTTCTCCGTGCGCACTGAGATCCGCAGCAAAGACGCCGATGCGCATCTGGGTCACGTTTTCAACGACGGCCCGGCCCCGACCGGATTGCGTTACTGCATGAATTCGGCGGCTCTGCGTTTCATTCCGAAAGATGATTTGATAAAAGAAGGTTACGCAGAGTACGCGACCTTGTTCAAATAACTGGCCAGACCTGGACCATCGTGGGCCAGAACATGTTTAACAACTTAATCTCCAGACACCAGGAGGGTTTATGAAATACACACGGATCCTTTTCCTATTAACCATCTCGCTCTTTTTTGCTACGCATGCCCTGGCCGACAAAACGATCCTGGCCGGAGGATGCTTCTGGTGCATGGAGTCAGATTTTGAGAAACTAGAAGGCGTCACGGATGTGGTCTCGGGATTTACCGGCGGAAGCTTGAAAGATCCGACCTACAACGGCAACCACGAAGGGCACTACGAAGCGGTCGAAATAACCTACGATCCGAACCAGGTGAGCTACCAGCAACTGCTCGATCATTACTGGGTGAATATCGACCCCTTCGATGATCGCGGGCAATTCTGTGACAAAGGCCACAGTTACCTGGCGGCCATCTTTGTCGCCAACGAAACAGAAAGGGCCATTGCCGAGGAATCGAAGAGACGCGTTGTCGCGATGTTCCCTGGCCAGACAGTGGTCACACCCATCCTGGATGCGTCTACCTTCTACCCGATCAAGGGGAGCGAAAGCTACCATCAGGATTATTACAAGAACAACCCCATTCGCTACAATGCATATCGATGGAACTGTGGTCGTGATCAGCGATTAAGATATATCTGGGGTGATAAAGCGACGCATTGATTCAGGCAGAAGGGGACGCTCAAAAAGAACGTCCCCTTCTCAACCGCTTATGTTCGAGTCCAACACGGCCACCCGTTTCCGTGCGGCCATCGTCGGGCATTAATACGTCTCCAAAATTCCTTGTATCAACAAGAAGCCAATTTTTGCCTCATAAGTCGTAATTGATGGGAATTAACATGGCACTGCGTCGACAACTTCCCTTTGTGGCTATTGTCAGTCGAAGAGCCTCTCAAGGCAAGGTAAAGAAAAAGGTAGCGCCCTCGCCTTCTTTGCCAACGCCCCAGATGGTGCCGCCATGCCGCAGGATGATCTTCTGCACTGTGGCCAGGCCGATGCCGGTTCCTGGGTACTCGCTGGCATCATGCAATCGCTTGAAAGTGGTAAAGAGATTAGCAGCGTGCTGCATATTGAAACCGATGCCGTTATCTCGGACGTAGAAGACCGATTTCCCCTGCTGCTCGTCAATGCCGAATTCGATCTTCGCTTCCGCCTCGGCCCGGGTGTATTTCCAGGCGTTTTCCAGGAGATTTCTCAGCACCACCCTCAACAGTTGCTGGTCACCCGTGCAAACCAGCGTTTCAGGGATAACGGTGATCACCTTGCGCTTCGGTTCAGCCATCCTCAATTCCTCGACAATATCCCGTGCCATGGCGGCGAAATCGAGGGACTCACTATGAAGATCCTTACGGACGATGTTGGACAGGACCAGGATCGCCTCGATCAGATCCTCCATACCCTGACACCCCTTACTGATGTTGTCGAGGAGCAAGCGCCCGGTTTCATCGAGGCCGTCGCCATAACTCTCCACGAGAATATCAGCTGCCGCATAGGCGCGAGTCAACGGTGTCCGCAGATCGTGGGAAAGGGTATAGCTGAACGACTCCAGTTCCTGGTTGGCCACCACCAGTTCCTCGGTTTGACGCACCAGTGAGTTTTTCAGTTTACCGATCTCAGCCTGCATTCGGTTAAGATCTTCGGCAAGTTCGCCGATCTCATCGGTAGTAGCCACCTCCAGCCTCTGGTCAACGTCCCAGGTGCGGGTCACCTTCTGGATGTGGCTGCGAACCGCGAGAAAGAAATTCATGCTCTTCTTCATGGACAGCCAGAGGAGCAGATTGCCGCTGACCAGGATTACAATAAAAACTGTCAGGCTGGCCACCACGCCGTGCCAGATTGAATCACGGTGTTGGGTGACATTCTTCCGGGACAAGAGCACCCCGGCTGTTTCTCCAAAGGCATCCTGGATCGGCCCGGCACCGACGACATAGTGCTTTTTGTCGTGTTCGACAGCTTTCACTACAAAAGTCTTCAGACCCAACGGCAATAAACTGTTTCTCTGTTGGTCGGACGACATGACCAGCTGTGGGCTGCTCGGATAAAGGGCCACAAAATCGCTGCCGTCCAGGACCTCCAGTCCGGTGTCGAATTTCTCAACATATTCCATCGGAAGGAACAGGGCAACGTCGTGTCCTGTAATCTCTTTCATCCGCACGAAAACATGGTCGATCTCCTCGGCCACCTCCAGATAGCCAAGCAGCTCACCGTCAGCCTGGATCGGAGTGACGCAGCGCAGCGAAAAGAAGTTTTTTCCCATTTCAAGCCCGCTGGCCGTCTCTTTGGTAGCCACGGCCTGCAGGAAAGTGGCCCGCTCAAGGCTGTCGCCATACTGCTCCGGCTTGTGCACACGCAGCAGAACAGTGCCATCAGGAGCAATGAAATACATGTGGGTGATGGAATGTTTGGCCTTGAGTTCGCCAAAAACAGGCTGAGCAGCTGTCAGTAGAGCCGCCCGGTCCTCGGTCGCAAGCGGGGCGTGGAACACTTCCAGGCGGCTGAGTCCCGAGGCCGCGCGACGCAAACCTTCGGCATCGGCAGCCAAGATCGTCCTGAGCAATTGGTTCTCCTGGTCAGCCAGATTCTCAAAGCGTTGCAACAGTTGCTCGGATTGGTTCTGGTAGGAATAGACCCCCATGCAAACGCAGCTGAGTAGGGCCACGACGGTAATCGTCAGAAGAAAGCGGGCCTTGATTGTCATGCCGATTGTCATCGTAAACGCCTCTGTAATAGATGCAACGCAAGTATAGAATAAACGAAAACCATTTTTTTTCAGGTGGTTGAGAGTTTTCGTAATGTTTTAAAGTTAAAAACAAAAAAACTTGCCCCGAAATGCCGAGACGAGCGATAAGCCGATTGCTCATATTTTTCAATCTTCGGCAACCCGGCTCCCCGCTTGAAGCCCGTGGTTTTCGTCATCGACCTGCATCGGCTTTGCTCTAATCGGAGCTTTTAATACTTAAAAAGCAACAAGCAAGCCAACTTTTAATGTTGGTCTCTCCTCTCTTAGTGCGTCTCTCTTGAAAACAGGTACTTGGCCGCATACTTTCTGAATTAGCACATTTAATGGCATGCCTATTTTTACGAAAATTTTGACATGAATAAGTAATTACAGCTATTTAACCACAGCCTCATGATGGGTTCCGCTTTTTAACAAAAGACGCAGATCAATTAAGTAACGAACGATACTGATAAAAAGGTAACCGGGAAGAGGGTCCTGAGCTTCCTCTAAATGGTGTTGCATTGAGTTGGCAGTCACTCTATGAAAAAAGAAATACTTATGAGAGAGATTGAGTTTATTGTTCGAGTATTGATCGACCTCCCCAGAACCGGCACGAACCTCCATCGCCGTTGCCAGCATTCCTTAACGCCCCTCAACCCGCATTAAGCCGAAGGACAATCCGGCAGACCTCTACAGCCATCAAAACACCTCCTCACCGGCTGGCATTAAGTTGCTGGTCAAGGTATGCTTCAAGACAAAATGATGATTTCTTCTCAAGACAAAACCAAGCCAATCAACCCGGCCCTCCGCCTGGACGCTGCTGACTTCGGGCTTTCTTGCCACCAGCCTGGGAGTGCTCGGTATCTTTCTGCCCGTACTACCGACCGTCCCTTTCCTGTTGCTCGCCCTGGCCTGCTTCGCTCGGAGCTCCGAACGCTTCTACAACTGGCTCCTTGAGCACGCGCATTTCGGACCTATCGTTCAACCCTACATCAATGGTTGCGGCATGTCGCGCGTGAGCAAAGTCAAGGCGATTGCCCTGCTTTGGGGAAGCATTATCCTGTCGGCTTTCTTTCTGATCGAGCTTGTCTGGGTGCGGATCCTCTTGTTGGTTATCGCTTGCGCAGTGACTTTCTATCTTCTTTCTCTACCGACCATCAACAGTGAAAACAACGAAAGCGACCTCTGATCTTTCCCTGCAGAGGAACAACAATTTTGATTCCTGGCAGTTGGATACTTTGGACAAGGGCTTCTAGAAGCTTGAGGTCTTTTCAGGCAGGTGAACTACGATATCAGCCGGGCGGAAGAAAATTATCTCCCTGGCCAGGTTAAGGACTGCTTGTAATTTCTACTCAGGAAGGCCTTGTCTCGGTGTGTTCCACTATCTCTTCAGGAGTCTCTTGCTGCACAACGACCTCGGCTGTTTCAATCACTGGTGCCTCTGCCTGGAAGCAGGAAGCCAACTCACGTAACTGCTCGGCCAGGCTTTCCAGCGCGTTAATCTCATCAATGATGATCCTTGCTTTGGCGGCATTGCCACAAAGACGCTCTTCGGAACGACCGAAGTGGTTAAAAATATTCTCAACGGTTTCCATCTGAAAACGGGTTGCTTCGAAGATCGCCTGAATCTGCTCTTCTCGAGCTGCCAGGCTACGGTCAAATTCCCGGTTCGCCTTAACCTGCTCATCGAAGCCGCGCGCAATCTGATCGGCTGCAGACTTCATCTCATCGACGCCGGAATCAACCCGGCTGATCGCAACGCTCTGTTCTTCCATCGTCGACACAATCGCCCTGACCGAACGTAAATTGCTGCCGGCCTGGTCGATCAGCGTGCGTGCTCGCAAGCCCTGTTCCGCCGCCTGCTGGGAAAGCTCATAAGAATCGTCTGCCGCCTGGCTGGAGCTTTCGACAATCTTGCCCAGAGCTTCGGCGGTGGAGAAGGACAATTCCTTACCACGGCCGATAAAGTGGCCGGTTGATTCGACCGAGGTGTTGACCTGCTCAGTGTCTTTACGAATTGACTTGATGATGGTCTCAATTTCGTCGGCGCTGGTAGTCGTCCGGTCGGCCAGGTCGCGAATCTCTTCTGCGACAACCGAGAAGCCCCGCCCTTCAGAACCGGCTTTCGCAGCGATGATCGCCGCGTTGAAGGCGAGCAATTCTGTATCAGAGACCAGATCTTTGATGACTTCGATAATCTTGGTGACTTCAGCGGTCTGGCGGTTCAGCCGCTGCATGGCTGCGATCGCCTTCTGACTCTCTTCATCGATACGATCCATTTCCGTGGTGAAGGTTGTGACGACCTTGACACCCTGTTCGGCGTCCTGTTTAACAGCGGCAGAGCTGTCGGCGTTACTGGTCACGCCTGTGCGCAGGCGATCAAGGGCTTCGCCAATCTGATCGAGATCCTGCGCAGTGTTTTCCGTGGTCAGTGCCATCTGGGAGGCCTGACCTGTGGCGTTCTGAATGGAGCTGACCAAAGCATCAACGTTGCGGGTCGTTTCAAGAAATTTCTGTGAGGAATGTTCCAGCGCTCCGGCCATCTCCTCAAGAGATGCAGAGAGCTCCCTGGAGATTGCGGCCTCATCCTGGGAGCGGCTGTTCAGTGTTTCAACCTGACCAATAACAGCTTGCTGCTTCTGGTGCATACCGTCGACATCGGCACGGGCACTTTTTGCCGCCTGCAGACCATCTTCCGCACGTGCAGAGAGATATCGACTGGCATCGGCCAGAGCCTGGTAATGTGGGACGAATTCATCAACCGTTCTGTAGAGATTAGTCAACAGGTCACGCACCTGGCTGACGGTATTGTTGACGGTGTCTAAGAGGTTCTCAACCGTCTGTCCGGAGTGCCCTTCAGCATCCTCGCCAAGCAGCTCATGTAACATGACCAACTGTTCACGCAGCTGCGCTTTCAGCGTTTGTCTGACAAACAAGAAAGACGCCGCACCAAGGACAAAGCCGGCGAACAGGCAAACCAGGAAGAACTCCGGAGTCAGGGCTTTGTCACCGAGCATCGCATAAGCAACGAAAGGAAAACAGGCGCCAGCGACCAGACCGGCGCCGTGATTAAAAATAAAGAGCTTGCGAAGGTAGGTGGAGCGGCCTGGTGCAATTGTCTGCATGGGATGTTCCCTTATAAAGATCTTCAGGTAATAAAGACAAGAGATACAGCCATTTACGAGTATCACAGACGAGCGAAACGCGGCAAGGCAAATGCTTAAAAATTTCACAGACGCCTGTTCGCTTCAAGGTGGTTGTGGTAGGCTTTGCAGATTGTGACTCGTTATATTGACACGCATATTCACCTCGACCTGCTTACCGAGCCTGCGCTGTTACTGCAAGAGGCTGATCAGGTCGGGGTTGGCGCCTGGGTAGTCCCGGGAGTCGCACCAGAGCAATGGTCGAAGGTGATGGCAACCACCGCACTGCATGAGCAGGTTTACCTGGCCCCGGGGATCCACCCGCAGGCCGCAGGGAATTTTCAAAAAGCTCATTTCGACAAATTGCGACAGCTGTTAACCTATGAAAGGGCCGTCGCCATCGGTGAGGTTGGCCTGGATCGCCAGCTTGATGTTCCTTGGCAACAGCAGGAAGAGCTCTTCATTGCGATGATTCGTCTGGCCCAAGAGATGGAGAAGCCGTTGCTGATTCATACACGGCGCAGCACAGAGCGGATTCTCGAGCTTCTCCAGAGAGAAGGCGGCGATCAGGTCGGGGGAATTTTCCACGCCTTTTCCGGCAGCCTTGAAACCGCTCGAAGAATCTTGGAGATGGGATTTCTCCTCGGTGTCGGCGGGGTGGTCACCCTCCAGACAGCACGCCGCCTGCCCGAAGTGATCCGCAAAGTTCCTGCCGAGGCCCTGGTGCTTGAGACAGACGCGCCCTACCTGGCGCCGGAGCAGCACCGGGGTCAACCGAATCGACCGGCGTACCTTGAATTGATCGCCAGACAGGTCGCAAGTCTACGTGACTGGTCCCTTGCGGAGACGGCTCAACAAACGACGCAAAATGCCTGCCGTGTTCTCGGGTTGCCTGTGCCGGACACGCGACAGAAAGACAAGGAAATATTAGAGAATGAGTCAGAATAATCGCTTTGACCGATTGGCCCTGCTCCTTGGCGAAGAGGGCTTGACACGCCTGCAGGGAGCTTCTGTCGCTGTCTTCGGCCTTGGTGGGGTCGGCAGCTATGCAGTCGAAGCGCTGGTCCGCGGCGGCATCGGCCGGCTGACCCTGATCGACTTCGACCAGGTTGACATTACCAACAGCAACCGCCAGATTCATGCTCAGGAAGGCACCATTGGCCAGCCCAAGGCTTTGGTTATGGCAGAGCGCTGTCGGTTGATCAACCCCGAAGTCGAGGTGGAGCCATTGCAGGCTTTTTACAGCCACGAGAATTCAGTCGAGCTTTTGGACCGTGGCTACGATTACGTGCTCGACTGTATCGACCATATTACGGCCAAAATCCACTTGATCGAGACCTGCGTCACCATGCAGCTGCCGATCATTTCTTCCATGGGGGCGGCCAACAAGCTTGATCCAACCTGCCTTGGCGTCGCTGATCTGGCCGACACCAACAAGTGCCGATTGGCCCGAATTCTTCGCAGGGAGTTACGCCGGCGTAATATTTTTGGCGGCGTCAAAACCGTGTACTCGACCGAAGAGTTCAGGCCCTTAACCGATGGTCGCCGTGAGATGACCACAGAAGACTCTGGTCATTATCAAGGTCAACGTGCTCCGCTCGGCAGCTCTTCGGTGATACCACCCCTGTTTGGCTTGACTATGGCCGGTGAAGTCATCCGTGAGTTGTTGGAGAACGATTCGTAAATGGACCCCTATTTCTGGCAAATACCCGCTTTGGTTCTGGTCGGTGCTGTCGCCGGCGTACTCAATGTTCTGGCCGGAGGCGGTTCTCTCTTGACCCTGCCCTTGCTGATTTTCTTCGGCCTGCCTGCAGCGACCGCCAATGGCACAAACCGGGTCGCCATCTTTTGTCAGAACATCTTTGCCATTACCGGTTTTAAGCGCCAGGGAATTTTCCCCATCCGTCTCGCGCTGCTCTGCACTCCTCCCGCCCTGATCGGTAGCTATATCGGTGCCAACCTGGCCATTACTGTCGATGAGATGGTTTTTCGGCGCTTACTCGCCCTGGTGATGGTCGGGGTCCTGATCTTTATGATTGTCGACCCCTTGAAACACTTGCAGCAGGCTGAGAAACCGATGACTCCGGCGCGTCTGGCGCTACTGGTGATCAGCTTTTTCGGCATTGGTATCTACGGTGGCTTTGTCCAGGCCGGCGTCGGCTTTCTGATCATTACCGGCCTGCTGGTTCACGGTCTCGACCTGGTTCGCATCAATGCCGTCAAGGTCCTGGTTATCTTTGCCTTCACCGTGGTCGCCCTGGGTGTTTTTGTCATGCATGGCCAGGTCGATTACGTTCTTGGCCTGGCTCTGGCCGCGGGCAACTCGACAGGGGGCTGGTTTGCTTCGCACCTGGCAGTAAAAAAGGGGCATGAATGGATCAAGCGTTTTGTTATCGTCACCGTTTTAATCTTCGCCCTGAGGTTACTGCTGCCGTAGCCCGTTCCGTGTTGTTGGTTCAGTCGCCACTTTTTGCACACGGGAAGATATATGGTAGTCTTAAGCCACTGATTTCTTTCTTAATGTAATGGATTGATGCTATGCCCGAAGTCAACAAGCCTGCCGTGCAAAAAAACACAGAAAACCTCCCTGAGCTTCTTAAGCCTGTGATGGCCGAAGGCGGCGACACAATTGCGCGCCTGTTGGTGGAGCAAGAATTAATCACCCCGGCCAAGCTGATCTACGCAAAGCGCATCAAAGCAAAGTTGGTCTCTGATCGTTCCCTGGTCGAAATTTTCAAGGAACTGGGACTGTTAACCAACCAGCAGCTCAACGAAGTCCTCAAAAAGCAGCGTTTGAACATTCGTATCGGGGACCTGCTGGTTGAGATGGGCTTTATCCACCAGGGCGACCTGGACGCCGCCCTGGCGATTCAGGTGGAAAACAGGCAGCAGAAAATCGGTGACATCCTGGTTGAATACGGCTTCATCGATGAGCATCGCCTGATGGAAATTTTGGCTTCCAAGCTCGGCTACCCTTTTGTTGAACCGGTTTTTGCCGAAATCGACCGCGAACTGCTGGCCCAGGTTCCAGCCAAGATGTTTGCCCAGCACTCCTTTGTTCCCATAGCACGGATTGACGGCCGGGCCATTATTGCTTTTGTCGACCCCCTGGACCTCGAAGACCTTGAAGCCGTAGACAGGGTTTTCGGCCGGCAGGTTCTGCCTGCCATCGGTACCCGCCAGGCGATCCGGGAAGTCATCGAACTTTATCGCCGCGGGGCCCAGCGCTCAGAGGCTGAGGTAGCGGACGACTCGACCATCATCGGCATCGTCAACAGCCTCCTCGATGACGCCATGCAGCAAGGTGTCAGCGATATTCACGTTGAACCTATGAAAGACCGGCTGCGTGTTCGTTTCCGCCGTGACGGCGTGCTCGGCGTGCATAAGGAGATGAGCCTGGATCTCGCCGCGCCGGTCGCTACGCGAATGAAAGTCATGGCAGAAGCCGATATCGCCGAGCGCAGGCGGCACCAGGACGGCCGCATCCTCTATGAGAGCGCGGCAACCGGCATGACACTGGACCTGCGTGTCTCCTTCTACATCACCGTGCATGGCGAAAAGATCGTGCTGCGCTTGATGAACAAGAAGGGCGAGTTGCTTGATATCGATGATATCGGTATGGCACCACGTATGTTGCACCAGTTTCGTGATGAAGGACTTGCGTCACCGAGCGGCATCATCGTGGTCACCGGGCCAACCGGTGCCGGTAAGACCACCACCCTCTACAGTTGCGTTAATCACCTCAATGATCTTGAGTCCTGCATTATTACCGCGGAGGAGCCCGTTGAATACGTTCTCGACGGCATCACCCAGTGCTCGATTAACCCCAAGATCGGCGTCACTTTCACTGAAACCCTGCGTCATATCGTCCGCCAGGATCCCGACATCATCGTTATGGGTGAAATCCGCGACACTTTCTCGGCAGAGACGGCCATTCAGGCCTCACTGACCGGCCACAAGGTATTGACCACCTTTCACACCGAAGATGCCGTTGGTGGTCTGTTGCGGCTTTTGAATATGGGGATTGAAGCCTTCCTGATCGCGTCAACCATAAACTGCATGCTCGCCCAACGCCTGCTTCGTAGAATCTGTCCAAACTGTACGGTTCCTTATACGCCTACGCCTGATGAATACCGCCGACTCGGTTACACTCATGGTGATCTGGCCGGAGCAGACCTGCAGATCGGCAGGGGCTGTACGACCTGTCGCTTTACCGGCTATAAAGGCAGGGTCGGCATCTTTGAGCTGCTGGTTCTCAACGATGAAGTTAAAGAAGCCGTTCTGGCCCGCAAAACGGTTCAGGAAATTCGTCGAATCAGCATTGAAACCTCCGGTTTGATCACCCTGATGGAAGACGGTATCGCCAAGGCCGCACGCGGCAAGGTTTCCCTTCCTGAAGTCATGCGCCGCTTGCCGCGTATTTTAAAGCCGCGCCCGTTACACGAGCTGCGTCGTCTGCTGGGAGAATAGCTTTGGCCAATAAACCACTGACAGAAATTATCAAGGAGATGGTCGAAGCCGATCAGGTACATCT
>SBFN01000027.1 GCA_006226895.1 Deltaproteobacteria bacterium
CAGAGCAGGAAAAAGCAGTAGCCCTGTTCGCTTAATTGCGCATAACACTCGGCAAAGGTCTCGTGGAAGACGGCCGGAACCTTGCGGAAAGAGCCTTTGGCGGAAGCCGGATCAAAAGGGTTGATATTGACAAGGTGCACTGCGCTCGCGCCAAACGCTTCAGCGCTGCGAAAGGTCTTGCCTACGTTGAAGCTGGGTTTGAGTTGATCGAGTACCAGAACGAACTCGTGTCTACCCGATTCGGCCAGGACGTTGCGCTGGCGTTCTTTATTGTAACGCAGCAACATGTTGCGGCGATTCTCTTTTTTGCTCATATGGGTGAAACTCCGAAGCGCGTTGCGGCTGGCGCGTGACGCGGAAAATCTAACCAGGTCTTTTGGGTTTATCGCGCTACTCGCTACGCGCCACGGTCATCTTGTTCTCCCAGGAATCCCCGCTTCCGTCATCGGTCGAGGATCGAGCAAACTCTTCAACTCTTCTTCCGGTAAGACGTCTTCGGCAATCGCAACTTCGCGCACCGTTCTGCCTGTTTCATGCGCCCGCTTGGCGATGGTCGCGGCCTGGTCGTAACCGATCACCGGAGCCAGGGCGGTACACATGGCCAGGCTCTCTTCAATCAGCCCCTCGCAACGCTCGCGATCGGCTTCAAGGCCTTGCAGACAGCGTTCGTTGAACTGTTCGGTTGCGCTGGTCAGCAGGTCGATCGATTGCAGCAGGTTGTGAGCCATCACCGGCATCATGACATTCAGTTCAAAATTGCCGCTCATGCCGCTCAGGGTGATGGTGGTGTCGTTACCGATCACCTGGGCGCAGACCTGCATCAGGCTTTCAGCCATCACGGGATTGACCTTGCCCGGCATGATCGAGCTGCCCGGTTGAACGGCAGGTAACTGTAACTCGCCGAGGCCGCAACGGGGGCCGCTGGCGAGGAAGCGGATATCGTTGGCGATTTTGAAAAGGGCCGTCGCTGTGGTCTTCAGCGCACCACTGGCGGCAACCACCTGTTCTTTGCCGCCCTGGGCAGCAAAGTGGTCTTTGGCTTCACGCAGGGGCAGGTCGGTGACCTCTGCCAGTCCGGCGATCACACGCTGGGCAAACTCCGGATGGGTGTTGAGGCCGGTCCCGACGGCTGTGCCACCGAGAGGCAACTCGCAGAGACCGTCCAGCGTGCGTTCCAGCTCGCTGATGACCAGGGCCACCTGGCGAAAGTAGCCGCCAAAAACCTGGCCGAGGCGGATTGGTGTGGCGTCCTGAAGGTGGGTGCGGGCGATGGTCACGATGTCGTCGAACTCACGGGCCTTTGCGCCCAGAGATTTGCGAAGCTCGATAAGTGTTGGCAGCAATCGTTCCTTGATCTCCGCGGCCGCGGCCAGATGCATGACGGTGGGGATCACGTCGTTGCTTGATTGGCCGAAGTTGACGTGATCGTTGGGGTGGACGGTGCTGCTGCTGAGCGGCTCGTTCAGCAGTTGGCAGGCGCGGTTGGCGATGACCTCGTTGGCGTTCATGTTGGTACTGGTTCCGGAGCCGGTCTGGAAAACGTCAAGAGGAAAATGATCGTCCAGGTCACCGACAATAACCTCTTCAGCCGCATCCATAACGGCGAGCGCTATGCGCTCATCGATCAAGCCAAGTTCGCGATTGATCTTTGCAGCATGTTCCTTGACCATGCCGAGGGCGCGCAGGAAAGGGCGGGGAAAGACGATCCCGGAAATAGGGAAATTATCTCTGGCGCGAGCCGTTTGAGCGCCGTAGAGGGCTTCGGAAGGGACAGTCATGCTGCCCATAGAGTCGGTTTCTTTGCGGGGTGCAGACATTTTTTACTCTCCTTTTGTGCTTTTAGAGAAGGTTTGTCTGAAATCGTTTGGGGAAAGACATCTTCTTGAAATCATTAGCCCTTTTATGCTTTCAGCATATCAACAGTGAGACTTCTGTCAATGAGATAGATTGGTGTTTAGGCTCTTCAAAGAGTTTTTAGTATCGCTAAAGTTTTCTCTTGGTTAGAATGAAGGTTCATGACGACTCTCGCTTTTACATTGATTCTATTTTCTGCTTTTATGCACGCGCTCTGGAACCTGCTGGTCAAACGCAGCAAGGACAAGACCGTCTTCATATGGTGGATGTTTGTGACCTCGGGAAGCATGATGATTCTGGCGCTGCCGATGGCCGGGCCTTTTCCGCTGCCCTCATGGCGCGTTATCGGCCTGGCTGCCGTTGGCGCGGCCTGTTTCATGCTCTACCACCTGTTCACCGGTCGCGCTTATCGTAGCGGCGACCTGTCCTTGATTTATCCTTTGGCACAAACGTCGATGTTCTGGGTGCCGATCTGGGGTGTGCTCATTCTTGGCGAAAAGGTTTCCGGGCTTGGTACGGCAGGTATCGGCCTGGTTTTGTTCGGGGCTTATTCGATTCAGCTGCGGGCCTTGGCCTGGAGTGAGGTGATCAGACCCTTTCGCAACCTGCGCGACCCGGCGGTGATGGCCGCCCTTGCTGCCGGCTTTATCTATTCGATCGGTTCGGTGATCGACAAGACCGGCGTCATGCTCTACTCACCCTTCCATTTCACCTTTTTTCTGGTCGATTTCATGCTCTTGTTCATGACTTTGAATGTCATGCGGCCAAAATACCGCGGGCGGGTCATGGCTGAATTCAAAAGCAGCCGTATTCTGGTCATTCTCTCGGGGCCGGTCATTATGGCCTCTTTCCTTTCCTTTCGTTACGGCCTGCAAATGGCACCGATGAGCTATGCCGTACCTGTGCGCCAGGTCAGCCTGCTGATCGGCGTACTGATCGGCGTGCTCTTCCTCGGCGAGACCTGTGGCCGTATCCGCTTCATTGCCACCCTGTTGGTGCTCGCCGGCGCGGCTTTGATCCGCCT
>SBFN01000179.1 GCA_006226895.1 Deltaproteobacteria bacterium
TGGCGAGTTGATCGATCTCAACCTCGGTTGTCCAGTCCGTAAGGTTATCCGCTCTGGAGCAGGCAGCGCCCTTCTACGTGAACCGGAGAAGGTCGCACGCATCGTCGCTGCGGTGCGTCGCGCAACAACACGACCGCTGACAGTTAAAATCAGGTCTGGCTGGGACCACGATTCTGTCAATTTTACCGAAATTGCCCGTATCGCCGTCGAAGAAGGCGTAGATGCCATCACTCTGCACCCACGCACGCGCTCTCAGATGTTCGGTGGGTCCGCCGACTGGACACTGATAAAAGGGTTAAAAAAGACTGTTTCCGTACCGGTTATTGGCAGCGGGGACCTTTTTTCAGCTGAGTGTATTAAAACCATGTTTGAGCAGACTGGATGCGATGCGGTCATGGTCGGTCGTGGCGGCTATGGCAACCCCTGGATCATCAAACAGGCCCTTGAGCTGCTCGCGGACAAACCGCAAACCCAGCCGAGCACAGAAGAACGTTTTGCCGTCGCCAAGGAACATTTGCGGCTTTGCCTGGAAACATTCGGCCCGCAAAAAACACTGGGCCATATGCGCAAACACCTCTGCTGGTATGTCCGGGGGATGGAGAACTCGGCGGGCTTTCGATCCGAAATTAACCAGACACGAACAATCAACGAGATGAGCACTCTTCTCGAGAACTTCTTCACCTCTTCACCGGGGAGTGACGCTCTAAGATGATTCGCCATGACCCTCTTCCCGATACCGGCTCTACCCTCTACGGCAGGATCCTGGAGAACATAGACCGTGCAGTAATTGCCTTTGATCAGAAAGGCTGCATTACACTTTTCAACCCGGCTGCGGAAGCGCTCATGGAGCGTTCGTCCAGACAAATGGCAGGCCAGCACTACGAAGTCCTTTTCAAAGATCAGGAGACACTCCTGTACCTGGTTAAAGTGGCCCTCGACGACAGTCGCTCCATCACCGACGACGAGGGTCTCTACCTGATCAGGACCAACGCATCCCCCCTGCCGGTTAATGCTTACGCAGCTCCGATCTATACCAATCGTGGCGATCAGGACGGGGCGGTTATGATCATCCGTGATCTGTCCCGCATCAAGGAGTTGGAAGGGACTCTTCGGCGGGCTGATCGGCTGTCGATCCTGGGGACCCTGGCTGCAGGACTGGCGCACGAGATAAAGAATCCGCTGGGAGGCATTAAGGGAGCCGCCCAACTTCTTGCCATGGAACTGCCGGAAGAAAAATCCCTGCAGGACTATACGCAAATCATGGTCAAAGAAGTGGATCGTATCAATTTCATCATTGAAGAGCTCATGGAACTGGGCAGTCCACGTGCACCCGAATTTGATGAAGTCGACCTGGCCAAAATCCTTGACGATATTGTTTTATTACAACGAGAAGCCGCTCGTAACCAGAACACAAGGTTTACTATAAGGTTCGACCCCAGCATTCCGCCGGTCCGGGGAGACGAAAGCCTGCTGACCCGACTCTTCCTGAACCTCATAAAGAATGCGCGCGAGGCCATAGCTCACGACGGCGAGGTGACGATCGAAACGAGGATTGCCTCGAGCTACCACATGACAGGTCCGGGAAGACGCTCATCACCTATGGTGGACATTACAATCAAAGATACCGGCTGTGGCATTGCTGCCGAGGAAATGGAGAGCATCTTCACGCCTTACTTCACCACCAAGATCAAAGGGAGTGGTCTGGGTCTGGCTATTTCGCAAAAGATCATTGAAGACCACAATGGCCTGCTGAAAATTGAGAGTACCCCTGATGAGGGGACCACTATGACTGTTTCTTTACCGCTACGCCGTTAGCGAGTTTTTTTCAAGGAGTGTCACACATGTCGATCAAACGAATTCTGGTTGCGGATGACGAAGAGAGTATCCGTTGGGTGCTTTCCAAATCCTTAACCAAACAGGGCTACCAGGTTGATCTCGCCAAAGACGGCAAAGAAGCATTGCTGATGAGCAGAAAGCAGAGCTACGATCTGGCAGTCCTCGACATAAAGATGCCGGGGATCACCGGGCTGGAACTCTTAAGCAAGTTCCAGGAAGAATGCCCCCAAGCCCTGATCGTTATTATGACGGCAGAATCCTCCATGAAGAATGCCGTGGAAGCAATGAAACGCGGCGCCTACGATTACCTGACCAAGCCTTTTGACCTCGACGCCCTGGATGCCATCATCTTCAAGGCGCAGAAAGCGTCGAAGGTATCTGCCGAAGTGTCTGTTCTTAAACAGGAGATCAAAGATCATTACCAGTTGGAGAGGACCATTATCGGCCAGAGCCAGCCAATGCAGAAAATCTACAAAACCCTCGGCAAGATAGCGCCGTCGGACATAACGGTTCTCATTTATGGCGAAAGTGGTACCGGCAAGGAATTAATCGCCAGGGCAATCCATTTCAACAGTCCCCGCCTTGGCAAGCCTTTCATCGCCCTCAACTGCGCCGCCATCCCTGGAGAGCTCCTTGAAAGCGAACTGTTCGGCCATGAAAGGGGCGCCTTTACCGGCGCAACAGAAAGGAAGATCGGCAAGTTCGAACAGGCCAATGACGGCACTATCTTCCTGGATGAAATCGGCGACATGCCCCTGGAGTTGCAAGCCAAGCTACTAAGAGTCCTGCAGGAAAAGGAAGTAACCCGCACCGGTGGTAATACTACGATTCAGATCAACACCCGCATCGTTGCAGCAACCAACCAGGACCTTAAGAGCAAAGTGCAACAGAAAGAATTTCGTGAAGACTTATACTATCGCTTGAATGTGGTCCCACTTGAGCTCCCCGCACTGCGTGATCGTCGCGAAGACATCCCGAACCTTGCAGACTACTTCCTGACCAAGGCCCACCATGAATATGCTTCACCCGC
>SBFN01000194.1 GCA_006226895.1 Deltaproteobacteria bacterium
TTAACTGTCATCGTTACCCCATTTGTCATCTTTTACTTCCTCAACATGATCTTCCCTGCCTTCATGAAGGATGATGAAAGCCACTGATTATTAGCTGAATTTGCCAGACAACCCAAAGGCCAATCTCTTACGAGATTGGCCTTTTTATTTTTAAAGAACGAAGTCGCAGGCTCTGATATTTACCTTCCGGACAATTAAACCTCTAGCCGCCGAGCCAGGTGAGGGCCGCCAGGCGATCTATGCAGGGCAAAGACTCCAAACAGGGCAAGGACCAGGACCATATAACTGCTTTTAAGACCATGCTGCTTTGAGTTTTTATAACACCCCCTAACCCCTCCTTTTCCCTTGTTTTTTTTAGCCCTATTTGATAAATTTAGCCCTATTTGATAAAAATTCTCCAATTAATCTTCTCTTTTAATTGGGGCCGCCCACTCTTCCTAATATTCAGGCAGCTTTACTAGAGCCCTTTTTGCGGCCAATCTTAAATGAAACAGGAGCTACACATGGGTCAATTTGGCATGGTCAAGGATTTCTTCCTTGGCATCAGTCGCAGCCGCATCTCTCTTATCGGCAGCATGATCGTTACCGTCACGACACCCTTTCTGCTGGCCTATATGTTGGCCGACACCATCTGGCACATAAAAAACCCTTACTTCGGTGCCGCCGTATACCTGGCCCTGGGACCGATCTTTCTAGGTGGCCTGACAATGATTTTTGTCGGCGCTTTCTTTTTCCGTGGTGAGAGAGACGTTCACCTCTTCACCTTGCAATACCTGCGGAGATATTTCACAGAACCGGACATGTTCGGCCGCTTGCGCAGGAATGTCTTTCTAATTGTTCTGCTGACATCGGTGAACTTTGCCGTGTTCAGCATGTTTCTGTACCGGGCCTACCATTACATGGAGTCAACCCAGTTCTGCGGCCAGTTCTGCCACACGGTTATGGCCCCTGAGCATACCGCCTACGAGAATTCACCACATTCTCGGGTGTCCTGTGTCGAGTGTCATATCGGCTCGGGTGCCGACTGGTTTGTAAAATCAAAGATTTCTGGCGCACGCGCACGGCAGTTGATTGCCGTAGCCACGGCAACCTACCCGACGCCTATCCAGACTCCGGTCCATGGTCTACGTCCAGCACGTGACACCTGTGAGGAATGTCATCGCCCCGAACTCTTCCATGGCGACAAGTTGAAAGTGACCAGGCGCTTCTTGCCTGACGAGAAAAACAGCACCGTCCACGACATTTTACTCATGAAAATAGGCAGCGCTGGCGACCGGACTCAGAGTTCACACGGAATTCACTGGCACGTTGCGCCGGAGAACAAAATCACCTACCGGGCAACCGAGCATAACCGTATGGTGATCCCGGAAGTGACCCTGACCAAAGCTGACGGCACGACCACCGTATTCCGCACCTCGGATGCGGATGAACTGCTTGCTGAAACAGGAACAGACGGCGACATGCGTGAAATGGACTGTATCGACTGCCATAACCGTCCGTCGCACATCTACCTGCAGCCTGACGATGCCATCGACCGCATGCTTGCCGAAGGTGACATTCCCCAAAAGCTTCCGTACATTAAACAACAGGCCCTTGAGTTTATCACAGCAGACTACGAAACCTCTGAAGCTGCTCGCCAAACAATCACAGACGGTCTCAGCCTTTGGTACAGGGAAAAGTATCCCGAGTTGATAGCCGACAATCCGAAGTTACTTGCAAGAGCGATCGAGGGTGTTGTCAAAGCTTACTCTGACAACGTGTTCCCTGAAATGAAGGTAACCTGGGGAACCTACGTCAACCACATCAATCATGGGCCTGACTTTGACATCGGCTGCTTCCGTTGCCACGACGACATGCACGAAAGCCCGGAGGGCAAAACAATTTCAGCCGACTGCAACACCTGCCACACTCTGCTGGCCATCGAAGAGAAGAACCCTCAGATTCTTAAGACCCTGCAGGGAGAGGCCCTCTAAAGAAACTTCTCAAGAGCAAACCAAAAGGGCAGGCCCGATATCGGGTCTGCCCTTTTGGTTTTGTAAACTTAATATTCCGAGTTCTGATAGGTCATCACCTCTTCGTATGAAGAACTCATGCATCTTTAAATCAGACCATGAAGGACTCCACCGGCAACACCGAGTTCATCGACGCGTCTTTCAACGGCAGGATCATCTTCCAGGGGTGGCGCATGAAAACTTTTACGCCGGGCATCGATCACCAGGCTGCCGTGACAACCCCAGTGCTTAACCCGGGTAAAAGACTCGATGCCCTCGAGATCACTCGCCGGGGCTGAGCGGGTGAAGGCGACCCAGAGCAGGTTATGCAGAGTACGGGCAGAGAATTCGGAGTCGTCGACAATCACCAGCAACGGGAAATCATTGATCTCGTCATCCTGTGTGTAAGAGCGACAAAAGGCGGTAAGATCTGCAGCCGGAGCACCACGTTCTCCCTGCCAGGCCTCGCCCTGTACGACCAACAGCCCCGGCGCAGCGACCTGCGGCCTGGAAAAGCCAGCAGGAAGGCGTAAGTTGTCGGGAATGACCGTTGGCAGGGTCCGGCGGATCGGCCCGGAAGCAGCCATCACCACCTTTGAACCAGCATTCAGACCCTCTCCGGAGTAATCGAGAGTATCGATCGTCGTGCGGGTTTGAAAGTGCAGGTCCCGCCGCCAATCAATCCGTGACAAAAGTGACTGTAAAAACGCTTCGATATCGTGAATATCCAGCTGCGGTTGGTCGGCTTCGTTAACAATCATCAGGTACTTGGCCAGCGACAGCTGACCTTGACCCAGCAAGGCGTTGGCCTGTGTGAGCAGTTCCTGCGGTTCGGAATTTTCAACGTACGGAAGGTAACGCTCACTGCCGATAGCAAGCAAGAGAGGATGAACACCGGCGGCATCGACAGCATGCACAGCACGAACGCCCGGCACCAAGTCAGGAATAGCGGCCCCCGTCATCTCATGGATCAAGGCTCCGAAAGTGGTGTCTTCCTGAGGCGGTCGTCCAACGGTCGTGAAGGGCCAGATTGCGCCAGGACGATGAAAAACCTGGGAGACCTTCATCACAGGGAAATCGTGAGCCAGGCTATAATACCCGAGATGGTCGCCGAAAGGGCCCTCCGGACGAATTTCGCCGGGGAGGATATGCCCCGACAGGCAAAAATCCACTTCTGCAGGAGCAAGCAGACCGTTAGGTGTCTTTACCACCGACAGACGATGGCCTCCGAGTAAGCCGGCAAAGGCCAACTCCGGCATTCCTTCAGGCAACGGCATAACAGCAGCCAGGCTCAAACTCGGCGGACCACCGACAAAGACATTGACCGGCAACGGCTGGCCTTGCTCCAGAGCAGCCGCGTGGTGGACTCCGATACCGCGATGGATCTGGTAATGCAGACCGGCTTCATCTTCGGCGTAGTCGCCCCCGGAGATCTGCACACGGTACATACCGAGATTGGAACCACGCCAACTTCGTTTACCAGGGTCCTCACTGTAAACCTGAGGCAGAGTTATAAAAGCGCCACCGTCATCAGGCCATGAAACAAGCTGCGGGAGCTGTGCCAGGGTTGTAGCATGCTGCAGCGCGGGCCCACTCGCCGTCGTTTTTGGCAGGAGGTGCCAGGCATGCCGAGCAAGGCCGAGCGATGCACCGAGTTCGCGAAAAGCCACTGCAGGATCGACTTTGATATCGACCAGTCGCTCTATTGCCGGCAAAGTATCCCGAAACAGGTACCGTGCACGCTCAAGAGTACCAAACAAGTTCCCCAACATCGGAAAATCACAACCTTTGACACAGGTAAAGAGCAAAGCCGGACCACCAGCGGCATAAACCCGGCGCTGAATAGAACCAATTTCCAGATGCGGATCAACCTCGACATCAATACGTTTGAGCTGCCCCGTTCTTTCCAGAGCAGTGACAGTCTCTTGCAGATTTCGATAACCCATGGTGAATAGATGACCTAAATTGAAGGTTGGCAGGGAAAGTACACAGTGACCGCACCATTGTACCCAGAGTCTTTAACGAAGACAAAAACTTTCTAAATTCAAGCAGGTGGTGGCCTAAACAGACCAATTCCCTTATACTTGCAGCAATGAAGAATGAATGGCAGACTCAAATCAACGCTCCCCTGGAAAGTAATCTCAAAAAGCTGGCCATGCTCGTCTACGCGTTGCAGGCCGCCAGCCTGTTTACCGGCAGTCTGACCCTGTTTGCCGGAGTCATCATCAACTATGTGCGCATGGACGATGTTAAAGGAAGCTGGATCGAAAGCCACTTCCGCTGGCAGACGAAAACCTTCTGGTACTCACTGGTCTGGATGGTGATCGGTGGCGTGACCGTAATTTTCCTGGTCGGCTGGGTGATTCTGTTGGCAGTCTCGATCTGGGTTATCTACCGCATCGTCAAAGGCTGGGTTTACCTTGGTGAAAACCGGCCCATGCCTTCCTGACACCGCCCATAGTGCAGGTCAAGCAAGCCCCCCTAACTACGCAGAGCCAGGTCCTGCTTTTCTAGAAGCAAAATTCGATCGCGAAGTTCTGCGGCCTTTTCAAATTCAAGGTCCGCGGCTGCCTGCAGCATCTCTGCACGCAAACGTTTTATCTCTGCATTCAAATCTGCCTGAGAGCCATATTCGGCAAGAGCTTCGGCAGCCATGCTTTCCGGGGTGACCTCCGAAGAAAGAAGATCCAGGATCGAACGGAAAGATTTACGAACAGTCTCCGGAGTGATGCCATGCTTTTCATTGTAAAGCAACTGGGTCGTTCGGCGTCTCTCGGTCTCATCGAGGCAGGCTTGCATAGAACGGGTGACCTTGTCTGCATACATGATCACTCGCCCGTCGACGTTGCGTGCGGCACGACCACAGGTCTGGATCAGGGACCGGGTGCTGCGTAAAAAACCCTCCTTGTCGGCGTCGAGGATAGCGACCAGCTTAACCTCCGGGATATCCAGACCTTCCCGCAGCAAGTTGATGCCAACCAGGACATCGAAGACGCCCTGGCGCAGATCGCGAATAATACGAATACGCTCAACGGTGTCGATATCGGAATGCAGGTAGCGGCAGCGGATTCCGACTTCATCGAGGTAACCGGTCAGGTCCTCTGCCATTCGTTTGGTTAGCGTGGTGACCAGAACACGGCCCTTTGCTACAACCACCCGGCGCAGCTCGTGGAGTAAATCATCCACTTGGCTGATGGCGGGCCGGACCTCAACCGGAGGGTCGACCAGGCCGGTGGGGCGAACAATCTGCTCGACGACCACGCCAGCCGCTTGCGTCAGTTCATAATCACCGGGAGTTGCTGAAGCATAGACGGTCGGGATCTTCTTGTCGCTGAACTCATCAAACGTCAGAGGCCGGTTATCCAGAGCAGAGGGCAGGCGAAAGCCGTACTCAACCAGGGTACTTTTACGGCTGCGATCGCCGCGATACATGCCGCCGATCTGCGATACAGTCACATGGCTTTCATCGATAAAAAGCAACGCATCGTCGGGGAAGTAATCAAAAAGAGTAGCCGGCGGTGATCCCGCCTGACGACGATCGAGATAACGTGAATAATTTTCGATCCCCTGACAGAAACCCATCTCCTCCATCATTTCTATATCAAAAAGGGTGCGCTGCTCAATTCGCTGAGCTTCAATCAGTCGGTTTTGTCCACGCAAGAGCTGAATCCGCTCACGCAACTCCTCCTGAATCTCACGAATAGCCTGATCCAGTGTCGGTTTGGTGGCAACATAATGACTGGCAGGAAAAATAGCCGTCGACGGAAGCTGATCAATGACCTTGCCCCGCAGTGGATCAACCTCACTGATTGTTTCTATCTCGTCACCAAAAAACTCGATACGCAGAGCACGGTCTTCCTCGTAGGCAGGGAAGATTTCCACCGTATCACCGCGGACACGGAAGGTGCCGCGGTGGAAATCGACATCATTGCGAGTGTACTGGATATCGATCAGACGACGCAGCAGCTGGTTGCGATCGAGCTCCATTCCCTGTTCAAGACGGATCAGAAGGCCATGATAAGCCTCCGGTGAACCAAGGCCGTAGATACAGGAAACCGATGCGACGATTAATACATCGCGCCGTGTCAGCAGGCTGCGTGTCGCACTGTGGCGCAGCTTGTCGATCTCTTCATTGATCGAGGAGTCTTTTTCGATAAAAGTGTCAGTGGTGGGAACGTAGGCTTCAGGTTGGTAATAGTCGTAGTAGGAGACGAAATATTCGACGGCATTGTCGGGAAAGAGCTCTTTAAACTCGCCATAAAGCTGGGCGGCCAAAGTCTTGTTCGGTGCCAGCACCAGCGTTGGTCGCTGCACGGCCATGACAACATTGGCCATGGTAAAGGTTTTGCCCGAGCCGGTAACACCGAGCAGCACCTGATGTTGATCACCACGCCGAACTCCGGCAACCAGCTCTTCGATCGCCTGTGGCTGATCACCCTGTGGTGTGTAATCGGTCTTTAAAACAAATTTGGCCATACGTTAAGACCGATGGCGCTTTGCCGAGGATTAATCAGGAGCCGAGAACGATCTGGAGAATGGTCTTCAGCTGCACCTCTTTAACCGGCTTACGCAAAAACGTTGAGATGCCGACCTGCTTGGCTTCGGCGATTTTCGCTTCATCCTCTTCCGAAGAGAGCATGACAATCGGCACAAATTTACAGTTGGGCATCTGCTTTGCGGTTTGTACAAAGGCAATGCCATCCATAACCGGCATGGTCAGATCGGTAATGATCAGATCATAGCGGTTGGCTTCCAGTAACTCGCAGCCCTGTTGGCCATCATCAGCCGTGGTTACTTCGTAACCGAGATCAACCAGCATATCATCGAGAACTGCCAGGACCGATGGTGAATCATCGACGATCAATATCTTTTTTGCCATAAAGCACTCCAACCCATAAAATTTTGCAATTATTTCATTTTCCAGGTCGTACCTTCTGGACCATCGAGCAACTGTATTCCCTTGGCAGCCAGGTCATCACGAATCTGGTCCGACCTGGCGAAATCCTTATTCGCCCGGGCTTCACGACGTTCCACGATCAAGCTTTCGATCTCTTCGGCGCTCAACCCCGATTCCGACAGACCTTCCTGGGCGCTCCGTGCCAGCCAGGCAGAAGGCTCAGAAACAAAGAGGCCAAGCACGTCACCGAGACGCAACAGATCGTCACGACCCCGGCCAAGGATTTCCTGCAAACGGCCCTGCAGGGTACTTTCTTCAGCCAGGATGCGATTGATCGCGCGCACGGCGTCAAACATGTGGCCAATCGCCAGAGCCGTATTAAAGTCATCATCCATTGCCGTGCGGAATCGCTCTTCGAGCTGAGTCAGGCGTGCCACAGGTTCAGCCAGTGCCTCCGGAACAGCTCCTTGCGGGGCCCCCTTATCAGCCTTGGCCAAAGATTTGTCGAGCTGTGCCAGCGCTTCATAAAAACGGGTCAGACCGAGACGTGATTCCTCGAGATTCTGATCAGAGAAATCGATCGGCGAGCGGTAATGAGAGGTCAGATTAAAGAACCTGACCACCTCGGCATCATAGCTTTTCAGAATATCGCGAATCGTAAAAAAATTGCCGAGCGACTTGCTCATCTTCTCCTGGTTGACATTGACAAAACCGTTATGCAACCAGTATTTGACAAAAGGCTTACCGGAAGCACCCTCTGACTGGGCAATCTCATTCTCGTGATGCGGGAAGATCAGGTCGCGACCGCCACCGTGAATATCAAAAGTCTCGCCGAGCAGGGCCGAACTCATGGCAGAACATTCAATATGCCAGCCGGGGCGACCGGCCCCCCAGGGCGATTCCCAACTCGGCTCACCGGGCTTGGCCGCCTTCCAGAGCGCAAAATCCATCGGATTTCTCTTCAACTCACCCGGAGCAATCCGCGCCCCGGCCTGCATCTCTTCCATGTTTCGCTTGGAGAGTTTCAGGTAGGAGGGAAACTTGTCGACACTGTAATAAACATCACCGGCCGATTCGTAGGCCATACCCTTGGCGATCAGGCCTTGAACTAAAGTGATGATCTGCGCTATGTGCTCGGTTGCCTTGGGCTCATGGGTCGGCTTGCGCAAACCAAGGGCCACCATATCTTCATCAAAGGCCTCGATGAACTCTTCCGAAAGGGCCTGGCTGGTGATACCGCGTTCATTGGCACGGGCAATAATCTTATCGTCAACGTCCGTGTAGTTACGAACGTAAGTCACATCATAATTGCTGTACTGCAGGTAGCGGTAAACAATATCGAAAACGATGTTGGCCCTGGCGTGACCGATATGACAGTAATCGTAGACCGTCACCCCACAGACATACATCCCCACCTTATTGGGCACAAGTGGCTGGAATTCTTCTTTTTTACCTGACAATGTATTGTAAACACGCAATGACATAAGCTCTTCTCCAGAATCTTGTCACTCTTGCTCGAGAGTGCCCGCACTTCATATCACAGAACCGGCGACAGGAAAAGGGGCTCTGCTAACGAGCGAACAAGCCTGTAACAACCTCAGCAATATGTTCCAGTGGCAAAACCTGGGTTGCGGCACCACGAGCGATCGCCGCCTTCGGCATGCCAAAAACGGCACAACTGGCTTCATCCTGGGCGATCGTGTAGGCCCCTTGCTTGTACATCGAGGCCAATCCTTCCGCACCATCAGTGCCCATCCCCGTCAATAAAACCGCCACAGTTTCTTCGGCCAGACCCTGCTCTACCAAAGAAAGGAACATCGCATCAACAGCAGGGCGACAATTATTCAGAGGTGGCGAGTCCTGCAACACAATCCGATTTTCGCAGACGGTCAGATGGAGCTGATTAGGAGCCACCAGAACCATTCCGGAAGTCAGCGCACTGCCGCTTTCTGCCATGCGCACCGGAAGCACCGTTTCGCGATCCAGCCAATCGGCAAAGCCGGGCGCAAAGCCATCGGCAATGTGCTGTACAACCAGAACGCTCGCATCGAAGTCTTCAGGAAGCTCCTGCAGCAGCTGCAGGACCGCCTTCGGGCCGCCGGTCGAGGCTCCGATGGCCAGGAGACGACGCGGCCGTGAGGACGACACCACCTGTGGCGTCTCCACCCTCGGTCGCTGCGCACGGTAGTGGTGAATCACCCTGATGCGGCTGATACTTTTCACCTTGCTGATCAACTGTTGCGCAATCTGTGAAAAGGCCTCCGTTACAACACCGGTCGGTTTCTCCATAATATCGAGGGCGCCGAGTTTTATTGCAGCAAAAGCGCTGCCGCTGTCATGCGGATCGGTATTGGATGAAAGCATCAGAATCGGTGTTGGCGTCGCCGCCATGATTTCCGCCACCGCTTCCAGCCCGTTCATGACCGGCATCATCACGTCCATGATGACCAGATCAGGCTTGAGCCTGGCGGTCTCTTCCACCGCCGCACGACCGTCACACACCTCGGCGACAACCTCAACAGCAGGGTCCTGGCCCAGCAGGTCCCTCAGAACCACCCGGACCAGTTCGGAATCATCCGCTAGCAGAATTCGTACCATGGGTTTCTCATGAGATCAGTGTTTCAACAGTTTCGAGCAGAATTCCCTGCTGGAAGTTACCCTTGACAATATATGCCTGGGCACCAGCCTCCATGCCTTGGCGACGATGTTCGTCAGACGCCAGGGAAGAGACGATAATCACTGGCATATCCCTGCTGTCTTCACGCTGACGAACCTTTTTGGTCAGTTCAAACCCGGTCATCCCCGGCATCTCGACATCGCTGACCATGAGATCGAAACGGCCGGTCTCCAGCTTTTCGAGAGCATCGAAACCAGAAACTGCGATCACAACTTCATAATGACTTGCTTCCAGGATGTTCTTTTCCATGGTGCGGGTGGTGATTGAATCATCAACGACCAGAATTCGTCCCCGCAAAGCGTTCTGCTGCGCTTTCTCATAGGCCTGCCGCAGTTGCAACTTCTGCCGGCCCTGATTTGCGGCAAAAAGGTCCGCAACAGAAATAATCAAAGCAGGATTGCCGTCACCAAGGATCGTTGAGCCGGAGAAATAATCAAGGCTCTTTAACTGGCAGCCGAGGTCTTTAACGACAACATCCTGCAAACCGAGCGTGCGATCAACCAACAGGGCCATAGCTTGTTCACGAAAACTCAGGACCAGAACGGTCAACCGCTCGCTGACCCGGTGGGAAGCACCCATCTCGAGAAGACGCGACAGGCTGCTCAATGGAATAGACGTCTCTCTGAGCCGAATAACTTCACGACCCATCTCTTCAAGAATATCCCGTGGCGAAACACGCAAAACTTCGGCAACATAGTGCTGCGGAAAAACGTAAGTCTCACCACAACACTCCACCAATAAACCGGTGAAGATGGCCATACTCAAAGGCAGCCGCAGCAACAACTCGGTTCCGGAACCAACCTCTGAATGCAAGATGAGGTTCCCTTTAATCTGGTCCAGATTGGATTTGACAACATCGAGGCCGACGCCACGCCCGGACACATCGGTAATAAACTCACGGGTAGAAAAGCCCGGTTCAAAGACCAGATAAATAACGGCCTCATCAGACATTGCGGCCGCATCATCAGCAGAAAGAACGCCACGTTTAATCGCGGTCTCGCGAATTTTTTCAGGGTTCAAGCCCTGACCATCGTCACGTATCGCAACTTGGACAAAGCTTCCCTCATAGCGGGCCTCAAGACTGATCTGTCCGGCCTTGAGCTTGCCCAGGCGAACCCTTGTCTCGGGTTCTTCAATACCATGGTCGATGGCATTGTTGAGGACATGCAACAAAATCGGCTTAACCGCGTCGAGCATGTTCCGGTCGAGTTCAACCTCCTGACCTTTAACTGTGAAGTTCACTTCTTTCTTAAGGTTTCGAGCCAGGTTGCGTAGCGAGCGCTCAAATTCATCGGTTATCGTCGCCAGTGGCAGCAGACGTAATTCCATGGTGCGCTGGTAAACATCTTCCGCCTGGTAACCAAGCTGTAACCGGTCGCGCTCAAAATCATTGATCAGGGCCACCATGTTCCCTCGCAGGGACTGCAGCGACCCATCATCGCTCGCCTGCAGGCCGCCCATGGAGCTGTCCAACTCTTGCAAGAGTGTTGTCATCTGTGCCTGTCGGGCAGTCATCGCTTTCTGGCTGAGGAGAATTTCCCCCATGCGATTGACCAGCTGGTCAAGCCTTTCCACGCTCGCCCGTATCGAAGTTCGACGTTCCGTCCCTTGGTAATCAGCGGCGCTGGCTTCATCCTGCTCGGCATCGAGCGCCCCCGACTCGAGAGCCTTGACCACCGTATCAACATTCACGCTGATGCCACCACTTGACTGCGCTTGTGCCATCAAGGCCTCAATGGCATCGGTCGCAACCAGAAGCACATCAACCAGGTCAGAGCTGAACTCCTGTTCACCACTTTGCAGATTTTTAAGCAGATCCTCCAGGCGATGAGCGACACCGGCGAGTTCGACCAGGTCAACCATATTGGCCGAGCCCTTGAGCGTGTGCGCACTGCGCAACAGCTCGTTAAGCTGCTCCTCGCTCATCCCCACTTTTTCCAGAGAGAGAATTCCCTTGCGCAACGACTCAAGATGCTCTTCCGCTTCGCGGATGAATATGTCGACGTACTTGCTTTTTTTCATTCGACTCGCATGGCTGAACTCACGAAAAAACCATTCAGGCTCAATCCATCTGGTAACCGATCCGGAACGCGCCCCAGTGCTTACCCTTGACATAGACCGGAGCGCTGATATCAAGCATTTTTTCGCCGGTATCACGCTCATAGGGCTGGGTCAGCAAGCCCTTCTGGTTGCGAGCCGCCTTGATCCCTACATCGTGGTCGAATATCCGTTTGGTACGGTTGCCAACCAGGTCGGTCTTGTAATCACCGGTCAGCGGTTGGGTATACTTGCTGTTATGGGTCGGCAGATACCCGTTACGATCTACGAGTACCGCAAAAGCCACCATCTCATTGCTTAGAAATTCATCCTGGTAAGTATTGATCGTCTCATCCATGTAGCTGTCATAGCAGGTATGATATTTCTTCGGATCGGTATCAGGAATCAGCTGGTAATTCTCGTCAAAGAGATCCTCCATTGTGAATCGACCTCGCTCCACAGCCTCTGTCAAAATGCGCTCCATCTCCTTGGAACCTGCAATTGCTGCGGCCTCGCCTTTAGACTGCAAGTTTTCATCAACCAGGTCCTGCAGCCGTTCAGCCAGAGCCGTCAGCTCGGCGATCGACTGTGTTGTCTCTTGCGAGCTCGTCGCCACCTGCACAGCAACATCGCGAACCTCGACGATCGTCTCTGTCATCTGCTCGCTGGCCGAGGTTTGCTGTTGGGTCATCAGTTTGATCTCGCTCGCGGCACTCGTCGTCTCGGCCACGGCACCGGTAATCTTTTCCAGCGCCTCTGAGATATTAACAACCAAGCTGCTCGCTGCATCGACGCCTTTCGAGCCCTCTTCGGTCAGCATGATCGTGCTGTTGGTCGCCTGCTGGATTTGCACGATCAGCGCCTTGACCTGGTTGGTGGCGTCTGCGGTGCGATCCGCCAAGCGTCGTACCTCGTTGGCCACAATCGAAAAGCGTTTGCCAGCCTCGCCAGCCCCGGCGGCTTCAATCGCCGCGTTGAGCGACAAGAGGTTGGTCTGGTCTGAGATCTCATCGATAATATCGATGATGCCGCCAATCTTCTGGGAATTCTCTCCAAGCTCCAGCATCGCTTCGGCGATCGACTGTACCTGATCTTTCAGCTGAGCCATACCCTCAACGGCTGTAGACACAGCCTCCTGACCTTCGGTGCTTGAAACCGTGGCATTGTCAGCCAAAGATTCCACGCGCCCGGCATTGTCAGAAACCTGCTTCGCGGTCGCCGCAATCTCTTCCGAAGTTGTGGTCGCCTGCTGCACTGCGGTGGCCTGTTGCGTCGAACCGGCAGACTGTTGAGCCGAGATCGCCATCAACTCATTAGCGCTGGTCGAAAGTTGCTGGATTGCCTCTTTGACACTCACAACAATGCGATTGCTCTTGTCGATTTCACCCTGCAGGTTTTTGACAATCACCTGGGTCATATTATTGAAGGCACCGGCCAACTGGCCGACTTCATCGTTTGACGCCACGGTGATCTGCTCTTCCAGGCTGCCTTCGGTGATACGCTCTGCAGCACGGGTCAGATCCTTTAAGGGGCGCATCATCCGCGAGACCACCAACAGACAGGTTCCCGAGGCGAAGAGCAAGACCAGCAGCATGGAAATAACGAGGGTGTCACGCAGTTCAGCAATGGCCGCATCTGTCTGCTTCATCGAGAAGCCAATCCTGAAACCGCCCCAGTGCTTGCCACGTACATAGACCGGTGCCGAGACATCCCACATCGTCTCGCCCGTATCACGCTTGTAAACCTGGCGCAGGTAACCATTGCCATCTTCATTGTTATACTGCCCGGCGGCCAAGCCTACCGGATCGTTAAAGATACGCTTGGTGCGGTTACCGACTTTGTCGACCTCGGCGTCACCAGTCAGAGGCTTGGAGTACTTGCTGTTGTGAGTCGGCAGGTAGCCGTTACGGTCGACCAGAACGGCAAACACCACCATCGAATCTGAGGCGGCAAAGGTATCCTGAAAGTCCTTGATCGTCAGGTCCAGATAAAGATCGTAGGCCGTACGGTATTTCGGCAGGGAAGAACCAGAGAGGGGTCCCTCTGTAATCTCCTGATAATCAGTATCAAAGAGCTGTTCTTCAAAAAACTGACCACTCGACAAAGATTGCTCCAGCACGCCTTCCAGAGCCTTGGCTCCAATTTTGGCCAGAGAGCTGGCTTTAACCAAAAGCTCTTCGCGCAGGGCCTTCGATCGCTGTTCGACAATCAGATAAGTCGATATCACCATGATTAAGGTCAATACGCCGATCAGTGCCAACACAATTTTTACGCTGATTCGATTCATTAATCTCGCCTTTCCATCCATAGAGCTGGTTCACTGCTTGCGTCAGGTCAGCTGTTACTTTCGTCCTGTTGTTTCTGATCAACAACCATTTCCGGGCGCGCCATGAGCCCTCCCAGATCGACAAGAACCAGGACATCCTCGTTCTCAACAAATTTTCCATAAATAAGATCACGGGCTCCGGCTCCCGCCCCCTCCGCCAAAGCTTCAACCTGCTCTTCATCGACGCCGGACAATCCCTCGACAACCTCCACCAGCAGAGCTGTTTTAAGTGCCCCCACTTCTACAACAACCAGGCGAAAATCATCCCGGACCGACTGGGGGCCCAGACCAAGCAAAGGGCACATATCGGTCACCGCAACAATCTCACCGCGCAGGCTGAAGATTCCACAGAGGTGCTCCGGCAAACGCGGCACATGCACCAAACGCGGCAGCTTGAGGACTTCACGACAGTTTGCCGCAGGTAACCCGTAGCGTATATTGCCACAGCGCACGACAAGGTATTCGGTGGCTACAGCCCCGGCACCCTCTTCTTCAACCTCGAGATTACGCCAGTAATCCGCGCGCATTTCCTGCAAGATTTGCTCGATTTCGTAACCGTGCTTTTCATCCATGTGCGACCCACTCCAATTAAAGGACAGGTGGTCTTTAAAACATCAAGCCCAAGGGAAGAGTATAACGATGTTTCAGTTTTGTCAAACGTCGCTAAATTAACTTTCCTTAGGCTGTTTTCCGAGAATTTTACGATACGAGCTTGGCATAACCAAGGCTGCTATTAAACACTGTTTAATTGTTCGCGAGGAGAGGAAGCAGACAGGTCAACACGCACTTCCGGGGGCATGCTGCAAAGAACGGAAAAGCTAGAGATCGAGGGCCTCAGCCAGCTCCTTGCGGACGACCTCGAGAAAGACTCCCCTGGAAAGTCCACCGGAGAAGGGGATGATTGCCTGGTCTGCACCTTGCTCAAGAATGCGCAGGGTGTTGCGCAAAGAGCGCCGTTTTTTCTCTTTCTCCGCCAGACGATCATGAGCCTTGGCAGAGAGATAATGGGCCATAACAAAGGCGGGTTCAAGCCATAGGACTTTCTGGTATTCGACGAGTGCGCGCTCAAGGAAGCCTTCCATATCGAGAATCAGACCGCGTAGCAAGTAGGCTTCCGGCAACAGGTCGTCTTCTTTAATGGCTCGGGCACAATAGAGACGAGCGTCATCATACTTCCCCTGATTGGCCAACAACAGGCCTTTCCCGACCAAACCTTTCGGGTGAGTCGGTTCTATTTCCAGGAGCTGTTCAAAGAGCCGTGTCGACTCGGAAAACTTCTCACAGTCGAAAGCCGAAAAGGCCTTCAGGTAGAGAGCTTCAGGATCGCACGCCAAAGCCCCGGACCTTTCTTCAGACTGGCGCTGACCCGCCTTAGTGCCCACCTGAGGAGACGAAGGCTTTACCTTTGCCGGATTGACATGAACCGGCTTGTCGAGCGGTTTCGCGCTTGCGGAAGCTTTTGCGACCTTTCCTTTTAAGTCGACCGGGTCTTTACGTTGGTAAAAAAAGGCATTGTTCTGGTGATGTCGCCGGAAGCGGTCGGAAATATTCTGCATGGTCTCCGCATGCCCCAGAAAGAGGAACCCCTGAGGACTGAGAGACCGACTGAACTTGGCAACAATTTGACGAATTGTTTCGAGCTTGAAATAAATCAAGACATTACGGCAAGACAACAGATCAATCTCACCGGAGCCATCGGCAGCGACGGGAAAAGGTGCTGTCTGCAGATTGAGATAATCAAATCGCACCATACGCCTGACCTGTACAGACAGGAGGTAATGTTTGTCCGATTTTTCAAAGTACTTCTCGCGGAGAGAGCCCTCCACCATGCGCAGCGAACGTTCGCCATAAACGCCCTCACGAGCGAGGCGCAATGAGCGCTTGTTGATATCGGTCGCCAGGATCTGAACATCCCAACTGACCAAATCAGGAAAGTTTTCAAGCAGCAGGATCGCCAGGGAGTAGGGCTCTTCTCCGGTTGAGCACCCCGCCGACCAAATGCGAAGTTTCCGTTGAGCTTTATTCGCTTCAATAAGCTTGGGGAAGACATAGCGGATGAGTGCTTCACGGTGGGAACGATAGCGAAAAAAGGAGGTTTCACCAACGGTCAGCAGACCGATCAGCTTGTTGACTTCATCATAATTATCCGGTGTGGCCGTCAGGTACTTGGAATATGCCGGTAAAGACTCCATACGCAGGGCCTGAATGCGACGCATCAGACCACGCTCCAGGATGCGCTGGTTGTGCGGATTGAAATGCAGGCCACTATGCCCGAGGAGAAATTTTTTCAACGCCGTCAATTCAGGTTCGGCGAAAGAAACTTGTGTCAGGTATTTACTGCTGTCGGCGAGTCGCCTCATACAAATGTCCATGCGTTCACGGTCAAAGGGACGAGCCTGAAAGTCAAAAACATCCAGCATTTCATGTTCGAGGCTGGCATCATCGCTAACAACAATGATCGGCACCCGTTTCAGGTGCCGATGCTTTTCAATGCTTTTAAAGATCTCCATCCCGGAGCCCGCATAACGGTTCATCCCAAGGACGATCAGATCTGGCTGATAGACGGTGAGAACATGAGTCGACACACTCTTTGCGGGACTGCAGGTCACCTCGTGTCCACCATCACTCAACCAACCCCGTAGCTCCCGGCAAAGCTCCATGGCTTCGTCTATGACGTATATTTTCAGGCAACGCGGCATATGATAGTTCCAAGACCTTAGGGTGGTACTCTTAAACCAAGACTAACCCTTGGCCAACTTCGCCCAGGTGTCGCGTAAGGTGACACTGCGATTGAACGCCAATTTATCTGACTGTGAGCCTTTGCCGTCGACACAGAAATAACCGAGGCGTTCAAACTGGAAGGTTTCCCCGGCAGCCGCGTCGGCAAGCCCGGGCTCTACAAGTGCATCGGCAAGCACCTCGAGAGATTCCGGGTTGAGCAACTCGCGATAATCGCGATCCTTTTCTGCCGCCGGGTCGGCGACGCTGAGCAAACGATCATAAAGGCGAACCTCGGCCGACAGCGCGTGCGCCGCAGAAACCCAGTGAATAATCCCCTTAACCTTTTTACGACCTTCCGGCAATACGCCACCACCAGTCTCCGCATCGTAACTGCAGCGTAATTCAGTGACCTCACCGCTCGCCGGGTCCTTGATCACCTCATCGCAGCGAATGATATAACCATAGCGCAGCCGCACTTCCCGATCCGGCCCCAGCCGGAAAAACTTCTTCGGCGGATCTTCCATGAAATCATCCCGGTCAACGTAAATCTCACGACCGAAAGGAATCGTCCGGCTGCCCATTTCAGGTTTCTTGGGATGCTTTGGTGCCGTAAACTCTTCGCTCTGCCCTTCCGGATAATTTGTGATGGTCACCTTCAGTGGACGCAAGACCCCCATGGCACGTGACGCGACTTGATCAAGGTCTTCACGGACACAATCTTCCAGGGTACTCATATCAATAACACTGTCGCTCTTGCCGACACCGATCCGTTCGCAGAAAGTGCGGATTGCGGCGGCAGTAAAACCACGCCGGCGCATCCCCGAAAGAGTCGGCATGCGTGGATCGTCCCAGCCGGAAACGTGCTTTTCATTCACCAACTCCAGCAATCGGCGCTTGCTCATCACCGTGTAGGTCAGGTTGAGGCGTGCGAACTCGATCTGTTGCGGGTGATAAATCTCCAGCGCCTCGCAGAGCCAATCGTAGAGAGGTCGATGATCCTGGAATTCCAGGGTACAGAGAGAGTGAGTGACCTGCTCCATGGAGTCCGACTGACCGTGGGCGAAATCGTACATCGGATAGATGCACCAGGCATCGCCGGTGCGCGGGTGCGTCGCGCGCAGAATCCGGTAAAGCACCGGGTCGCGAAGATTCATATTGGCCGCAGCCATATCAATCTTGGCGCGCAACACCCGGGAGCCATCATCGAATTCAGCCGCGCGCATACGTCGCAGCAGGTCGAGATTCTCCCCAACAGTGCGGCTGCGGTAAGGGCTCTCCTTGCCCGGTTCCGTCAGGGTTCCGCGATACTCACGCATCTCCTCAGGGGTCAGATCACACACAAAGGCCAGCCCTTTTTCGACCAACTTCTCGGCAAAAGCGTACAGAGCCTCGAAATAGTCCGAAGCGTGATATTCATGCTCGCCCCAGTCGAAGCCGAGCCAGCTTACATCGGTTTTGATCGCGTCGATATATTCCTGCTCTTCCTTGACCGGGTTGGTGTCATCAAAGCGCAGGTGACATCGTCCCTGGTAAAGCGCGGCCAGGCCAAAATTGAGACAGATCGATTTAGCGTGACCGATATGCAGGTAACCGTTGGGCTCGGGCGGGAAACGCGTAACAACGCTTTTATGCTTACCGCTGGCCAGGTCCTCATCGATGATATTACGGATAAAGTTGGGTCCCAACTGCACGGGGGGATGACTCATATGAAAACTACTCCTCGAATTTCTTTTCAGTATTAAGCTAAAATCCGGGCCTCAACACAATGTTTTGCCGCGGACAATCTCTCGTTGATCATATCAGCTATCGCTTGTGGCCATCAACACCACGGCATGTGCCGAGATGCCTTCACCGCGGCCGGTAAAGCCAAGCTGCTCGGTTGTTGTTGCCTTCACATTCACGCAGCCGGCCGGGACCTGGCAAACCTTGGCCAGGTTGACGACCATCTGGGCAACAAAGGGCGCCAATTTGGGGCGCTGTGCAACCACAGTCGTATCCAGGTTGCTGACTCGAAAGCCGCGGGCCGTTGCCAAACCGATGACATGCTCCAGAAGCAGTACGCTGTTGATTCCTCTGTAGGTCTCATCAGTGTCAGGGAAGTAACGTCCTATATCACCAAGACCCAGAGCGCCGAGGATGGCGTCAGAAACCGCATGCAGCAGGACATCAGCATCTGAATGCCCGTGCAGACCATATTCGTAGGGAATGGTAACGCCCCCCAGAACCAGGGGACGATCAGGAACCAGGCGATGAACATCGAAACCATGACCAATGCGTATCATGTCAGAGAGACCTCTCCCGCCGCGATCAGAGCCCTGGCCAGGGCCAGGTCTGCCGGCGTCGTTATCTTGATATTGTGTGGATGACCGGGAAGAACGGCAACCGGCCAGCCGCACCACTCAACCAGGGAGGCATCATCGGTGCCAAGGTAGCCGCCAGCATAAGCCCGTCGGTGCGCTTCACGAATTCTATCGCAGCGAAATGCCTGGGGGGTCTGCACCTGCCAGAGCAGGCTTCGATCCAGAGTCGAACGCACCAGCCCGTCAAAGACCTCTTTGATCGTATCCTGTGCCGAAACAGCCAGGATCGCCGCTCCCTCGGCAGCGGCCAATTGCACCAGTGGGCCTATCTGCTCCTGCGGAAAGAACGGGCGAACGCCATCGTGAATCAGAACCACATCCTGATCCGCCGCGCCACAAGCCTCCAGCCCGTTACGAACAGAGTCCTGGCGTTCTGCACCCCCGGCAATCACGACACCGATCTTTTCAAGACGATAGCGTTCCACCAGGTCGGCCCGACAAGTTGCGACATCCTGCTCAGGAACAACCAAGTGAATTGACGAAATTAGCGGCTGATCAGCAAGCCGCGACAGCGTCTGTACCAGAATCGGCCGATCGCCAAGCTCAAGGTACTGTTTTCTCGTATCACCACCGATCCTGCGGCCGCTGCCTGCAGCAGGGATCAGAACATGAACATTCATAGGCTCTTCCTGTCGTCAATCGTTAATAGTCCTGCCTGGAAGCCAGGGCAACGACTTTGCAAGGGGTTCCCAAAAACCACTCATGTGCGACTCGAACTGCTATTTCTATCGTATTTACTGACATTTGAAAATAATTAATTAGAAGATAGTTACGCTGACAATAAATAATAAGGGCCGAGTGCACATTAGCACCCGGCCCGAAATTCTTGAATCTTTCTTTCTGAAATCAGTTGACCATATTTTCGAGGCGATCCGTCACCATATCTTCCTCGATCCCTTCAGCAAGAGCCAGCTCCTTGACCAGAAGCCTTCGGGCCAACTCCAGAACTTTTTTCTCACCGTAAGAAAGTTCTTTCTCTTCCTTGATCAGGTAAAGCTCGCGCAGAACTTCAGCAACATCAATCGGGTCACCCGTTTTGATCTTGTCGTTGTATTCGCGCTGCCGCCGGCTCCAGGAAGCAATCGCCAAAGAGCCGATTTGCTTTTCCTCGAGGACATTGTATATTGTCTCGACTTTGTCTTTACTGATCAGGGTACGCAAACCAACCTGATGGGCATTGCCCACCGGGACCATGATGGTCATATCGTTATCAATGATGCGCAGGATATAAAAGTCGTGGGTTTGACCGCAGAACTCGCGAGACTCAATATTTTCAACAACACCGACCCCTTGTGCAGGGTATACAGCTCGGTCACCAATTTTAAACATTATTGTCATTTCTCCCTGTGGAAATGAACAGCCTACCACAAATGGCCTCTTCCGTCAAGGAAACCCTGATTATTCGCGGGTTTGTTCACGCAAGAGGCTCGACAGAACAGCAAACTGCCGAGAGGACAAAATGCGTATTGGCGTAATCGGCTCCGGAGCACTTGGACTTTTTTATGGTGGCCTGTTGCAACGGGCCGGACATGATGTTCATTTTCTCCTGCGTCGCGACTACCAGGCGATCACATCATCGGGCCTGAAAGTCACTTCACCTCGTGGAGACTTCCACCTGCAACAGGTCAAGGGCTACCGCAACAACACAGAGATCGGCCCGGTCGATCTGGTTTTGATTGGCCTGAAAGCCTATGCCAATCAGTCACTTATTGAACTTGTCCGCCCGTTGGTCGCCGACGAGACCACAATTCTGACCCTGCAAAACGGCCTCGGCAACGAGGAGCTGCTGGCAACGGCCTTCACCGCGAAGCAGATCGTAGGTGGAGTTGCCTTTCTCTGCTGTAACCGCGGCGAGCCCGGTACTGTTCACCACCTTGACCAGGGCTCCATCCGCATCGCTGAATTCGCCCAAAAACCAGGCAACAGACTCGAGGCCCTGTGCAAAACCTTCAATCAAGCGGACATCCCCTGCACCACTGGCACCGATCTCACCCGGATTCGTTGGGAAAAGTTGGTCTGGAACATCCCCTTCAACGGTCTCTGCGCCTTAACCGGCCTGCCGACCAATCAACTTCTGAGCTGTCCGGAGACCCGGCAACTGATTACGGAAATCATGCAGGAAGTGATCGCAGCCGCCAACCGACAAGGGCTATCGGAAGCCATCGATGCAACCGCCATCATTGAACCGATGCTG
>SBFN01000136.1 GCA_006226895.1 Deltaproteobacteria bacterium
GGCAGTCCGCCGATCTTGTGCAGGTCATTCATCACGTATTGACCGAAGGGCTTGAAGTCACCGATCAGCGGGACCTTGCTTGTAACCTCTTCGATATCAGCAAGCGTTAACGCGACTCCTGCTTCATGAGCGAGGGCCAGAATGTGCAAAACCGCATTAGTCGAGCCGCCGAGAGCCCAGGCCACCGTCAGGGCATTCTCAAACGCCTCGCGGGTCATGATGTCCCGGGCACTGAGACCTGACTCCAGAAGGCCGACTACGGCTCGGGCGACGCGATCACAATCTTCACGTTTTTCTGCAGAGATCTGGTTGCCTTCATCAACAGCAAGATTGGAAGCAGAGCCGGGCAGGCTCATGCCGAGAGCTTCGATGGCCGAAGCCATGGTGTTGGCCGTGTACATCCCAGCGCAGGAGCCGGCTCCGGGACAGGAATGACATTCCACTGCGTGCAATTCTTCAGCATCGATTTTACCGGCACAGTAGGCACCGACCGCCTCAAAGGCGCTGACGATATTGAGGGCCCTGCCGTGGTATTCACCAGGGAGGATACTGCCGCCGTAAAGGGTCAGGCCGATCAGGTTGTTGCGAGCGATCGGCATCAGTGCGGCAGGAATGGTTTTATCACAACCGGAGAGGGTGATAACGGCATCCACCCGGTAACCCTCGGTCATCAGTTCGATACTGTCGGCGATCACCTCGCGGCTCACCAACGAGTACTTCATCGCCTCGGTGCCCATGGAGATGCCATCAGAGACGACCGGGGTGCCAAAGATAATCGCCTTGCCGCCAGCGTCCTCGATGGCCTTCTGGACGATGTCACCGAGCGCCCGAACGTGATCATTGCAAGGCGTACCGTTGGTATATGGCACAGCCAAAGCGATGATCGGCTTGTCAAAATCTTCATCGGTAAAACGTACCGCACGCAGCATGGTTCTCGCAGCGGTCCGTTCAACCCACTTTGCTCCGTTTTTACGACCGGTTATCTCTTCGCTACGACGTTTCATCTTTTTCCTTGTTGGCAAGAATGCCTATGCCATTTATTTGTCCATTGCCGTAACACCCGTTCTAGCAATCTCGATAAAATGTTCTGAGCCAACGTCCTTCAGGAAACTATCGATCCGCTCCGTTGGCCCTGCGATCTGAACGATGTAGATATCGTGTGGCTGAGCATCAAGAATTTCAACCTGGTATTTCTTCTGCAGCTTTTCGAAAGCTTTCTTCTCGAGTTCGAACTTGATGATCGCAACCTCACGCCAGTAGCTTTGCTCGCGATCCAGTTCCTTGGCCCGGATCACCTCGGTAAATTTCTCCAGCTGCCGTATGACCTGCAACACCTTGGTCTCATCATCTTCCCGCAAGGTGATGGTCATGCGGCTGACTCCTGCAGCTTTGGCCTTGCAAACCGTCAAGGTGTCCACGTTGTACATCTTGCGGCGAATCATCATAGAGATTTTGTTGAGAGTGCCCGGCTTATCTTGCACGAAGGCCAGAATGGCCCTTCTTTTCATTTTTTTAACTGTCATTTTATATCCCCGTAAAAAACATCAAGCTTAAGATTTAGGCCGCGATACGATCATGTCTCCAAAGCCACCGCCGGATGGAATCATCGGCAGAATCACTTCGGAAGGGTCACAGATAAACTCCAGGATGTAAGCCCCGTTGTGATCAATAGCGGCACGAATCGCCGCATCGACCTGGTCCAGATCGGTGACCTTCTGGTAGGGGAGATCATAAGCCTTGGCAATCAATTCATAGTTCGGGCTGGTCATCGGTGTGCCGGCATAGCGGCCATCAAAAAAGAGGGTCTGCCACTGGCGAACCATACCGAGATAACCATTATTAAGGATCATGATTTTAACATCGGTGCCTTGCTCCATGATGGTGCAGAGCTCCTGCATATTCATCTGGAAACCACCGTCGCCGCTGATCGACCAGACCCGTTCGTCCGGCCGGGCCAGCTTGGCACCGATTGCCATCGGCAAGGAGCAACCCATGGTGCCGGCACCACCCGAGGCGAACCAGCTGTTATTGGTCTGGTAATTATAGAACCGAGCAGCCATCATCTGGTGCTGGCCAACATCCGGAACGATAATATCCTTGCCTGCGGTAATGTCTGAAAGGCGGCTGATGATCGACTTCATCAACAGCTTACCGTCATCACCAACTCCTGAAGCCAGCTCTTCTGCAACCCCATCGAGTGTGACTTTACGGTTGTCAGCAACCTCCTTCAACCAACGCCTTCTCGGCTTGGAAACAAGTTCGGGGTCATGCAGCATGACATGCAGGGTTCGGTAGACATCAGCGTTGATGGCAACTGTGGTAGCAACATTCTTGTCGAGCTCGGAGGGATCGATCTCCACGTGAATGACGTCGGCATTCTTGGCATACTCATTCAGCTTGCCGGTCACGCGGTCGTCAAAACGCATCCCGAAACTGATGATCAGGTCGGCGTTCATGATGGCACGATTGGCTTCAACGGTACCGTGCATCCCCATCATTCCAAGGCTCAGAGGATGATCAACCGGCATTGCCGACAGACCATGCAGGGTAAAGGCGACCGGGATATTGGTTTTTTCTGCAAACTCCTGCAACATCGCGCCAGCATTGCTGGAAATAACGCCGTGCCCGCAGAACATGACCGGTCGCTCGCTGCGATTCATCATCTCGATCGCCTGGTGAACAACTTCCCGCTCCGGCGAGGGGTGGTAGTAAAAGCCAGGCAGTTTAGGACGGAAAGTTTTCGGGTTGAACGAATATTTCTCACCAACACTTTGAACCTGGACATCTTTGGGAAGATCGATTACGACCGGACCAAAGCGTCCGGTCGTCGCTACGTAGAAGGCCTCGTGGACAGTTTTTTCAACCTCTTCAGTGGTCAGCGGCATGTAGGTTTGCTTGCAGATTGGCATCATGACGCCAACCACATCGCTTTCCTGGAAAGCATCCGTGGCGATAACACCTGTTGCGACCTGACCGGTGATTGACACCATCGGCACGGAATCCATGTGCGCGTCGGCGATCCCGGTGACCAGGTTCATGGCTCCCGGCCCTGAGGTCGCCATACAGACACCGATTTGTGGCGTGTCGGTCGAAAGTGATGCGCGCGACAGGCCCTGCGCCATGAAAGACGCTCCCTGCTCGTGACGAGGCATAATAAAAGTGAAAAGCTTCTGCTTTTCCATTTCATCAAAGATCGGCATGATCGCACCGCCGGTGTAACCAAAGATGTATTTTACACCCTTGGCGTGCAATGCCCTTAAAACCAGTTCTGTTCCTTTCATTGGGACCTCTTCCGTTGGGGTACTGTTTAATGTTTCATAATTCTTAAAAGCTAAAAGACTAAAAACGCTTAACGCTAAAGACACAAAGAGAAAAATATAAGATATCGAGAGAACCAGGTTCAGGAGACAGGGTCATCAACCAAGAAGCGACAATCAATTTGATGTCATGTCTTCATTGCGACTTGTCTTTTAACCTTTGCGTCTTTGCGTTACGACTTTGGTTTTTACGAGCCCTCAGTGCACAGCGTCATTAACCAAACAACCAGGGCTCATCACCCTTCTTCTTTGCCTCGAAACCTTTAATCGCTTCGACATGCTGCAAGGTCAAGCTGATGTCATCCAGCCCCTTCAAAAGACATTCCTTGCGGAAAGGATCCACCGCAAACTCAAAAGCTTCACCGGAGGGCGTTATCACTTGCTGTTTTTCAAGGTCAACGATCAAGCGGTAGCCGGGAGTCGCTTCAACTTCATCGAACAGACCAGCGACTGTTTCAGCAGGCAGAACAACCGGAAGGATGCTGTTCTTGCAGCAGTTGTTGGCAAAGATCTCTGCAAAGCTCGGAGCAACCACAGCCCTGAAGCCATAATCAAACAGAGCCCAGGGAGCGTGCTCACGCGACGAACCACAGCCGAAGTTATCACGCGTCAGCAGAATCTCTGCGCCCTGATAGCGAGGCTGGTTGAGCACGAAATCAGCATTGAGAGGACGTTTACTGCAATCCATGTCGAGCTCGCCATGATCGAGGTAGCGCCACTCGTCAAAGAGGTTCGGGCCGAAGCCGGTGCGATTGATCGACTTGAGAAACTGCTTCGGGATGATGGCGTCGGTATCAACATTGGAACGATCCAGAGGAGCAACCAATCCATTCAATCTACAAAAAGCATCCATGGCTCACACCTCCAGAGTACGGACATCAACAAAGTGACCGACGATCGCTGCAGCGGCGGCCATAGCCGGACTGACCAGGTGGGTGCGGCCACCCTGCCCCTGTCGACCCTCGAAGTTCCGATTCGATGTTGAGGCGCAACGCTCCTGGGGCGCGAGACGGTCATCGTTCATACCAAGACACATCGAGCATCCGGGCTCACGCCACTCGAAACCGGCCTGTAAAAAGATTTTATCCAGCCCTTCTGTTTCGGCCTGCTGTTTGACCAGACCGGAGCCCGGAACAACCAGGGCCCGCTTGATATTGGCTGCGATCTTATGGCCTTTAAGAATCTCTGCTGCCGCCCGCAAATCCTCGATGCGCGCGTTGGTACAGGAACCGAGGAAGATCGTATCAGGATATATTTCAGTTATCGGGGTGTTTGCGGACAGCCCCATATAAGTGAGGGCGGCCTGCATACCTTCACGCTTGACAGGGTCGGGTTCGTTAACCGGGTCCGGCACACAACCATCAACGGAGGTCACCATCTCGGGAGAAGTGCCCCAGGTCACCTGCGGCCGAATCGATGCTGCATCAAGGTGAACAACCTCGTCGTACACGGCGCCGGGGTCGCTCTGCAGCGATTTCCAACAGGCTTCCGCTTGATCCCAATCCGCACCTTTTGGCGCATAAGGTCGACCCTTAACGTAGGCAATGGTTTTCTCATCAACAGCAACCATCCCTGCTCGGGCACCGGCTTCAATCGACATGTTACAGACCGACATGCGACCTTCCATCGACAGGGCGCTGATCGCATCGCCACCGAATTCGATCACGTAGCCCGTACCGCCGGCAGTACCGATCTTACCGATAATCGCCAGCATGATATCCTTGGCCGTGATTCCCGGTCCAACCTGGCCATCGACACTGACCAGCATATTCTTCGCCTTCTTCTGAATCAGGCATTGCGTCGCCAGAACATGCTCAACCTCTGAAGTCCCGATACCGAAAGCGAGAGAGCCCAGCGCACCATGTGTCGAGGTATGTGAATCACCGCAGACGATGGTCATGCCGGGGAGGGTCACGCCCTGCTCGGGGCCAATGATATGCACAATGCCCTGGCGGATATCGTTCATGGCAAACTCTTCGATGCCAAAATCAGCGCAGTTGGCATCGAGGGTCTCAACCTGCAAGCGTGACAGGGGGTCCGAGATACCTTCAGAGCGGTCGGTGGTGGGAACGTTATGATCGGGGACGGCAAGGTTGGCGTCAGGACGCCAGGGCTTGCGGCCCGCCAGCCTCAGGCCTGCAAACGCCTGGGGGGAGGTCACTTCATGCACGAGTTGCCGATCGATGTAGAGAAGACAGGTCCCATCGTCATCGCAGCGAACGACGTGGCTATCCCAGAGTTTGTCGTAAAGGGTTTTTGCACTCATGACATGCTTTCCTGATTAAAGGACTGGTTTATCTGCAAAAAGAACAAGAGCTGTAATTATGAGTCATACTTTTCCTATGTCAATATATAAGCTAAATATCAGTTATCATTCTATTTACTACCCTTAAGACACAATTATCACCAATACTGTCACATTTCAACAAGCAAATTCACCTGCCGTGCCATCGCAGATGCAAAAAGGGGCCTCCCCGGTGGGAAGCCCCTTACATATATTCAGCCTTGCTGCAGGCCGGCCATTTCATTTCGTTTCGACCGGAAACTGCCTGCTCTGCCATTCGCGCCAACCACCTTTAAGGGCATAAACCTTGGCAAAACCTTTTTCCATCATTTTCAGTGCCACACTGGCACTCGTGTGTTCATTGCCTCAAGTGCAATAGAGAACGATCGTCTTCTCCTTGTCATAGTTGTCGACCCACTGGTCAACAGCTCTTGGTTCGACACGTTCGGCGCCGGCGATTTTCACCGTCGATCCCGCCCAATCTCCACCGGAGCGAGCATCGAGGACCAGGTAGTCAGCCTCGCCAAGATGCGCCTTGAGCTCATCAACAGTCATTCTTGGCACAGAGCCTGCCATGGCGGCGAAGCTGGCGGCAAAAAGAAATAAGCTGGTCATTATTGTCATTCTGATCAAAAAATGCTTGTCATGCATTGCCATATCCCCTTTCAAGCAGATCTATTTCAGAAACTTTAACAGTTCTCGCTCATAGTTGACAAGTCCGGTCACCTTTATTTGTCTTCGGCCGACCCTTGCAGAAGTTTTATAGATGCTTCTTACGTAACAGCTTCTTGTCAATTTTGCCGACGCTGGTCTTGTCGATCTCATCGACGACCAGAACTTTCAGCATCATGGCGTGCCGGGTCAAGCGACCGGAATCGACGAAGCTTTTGACAAAAGAGACCAGCTCCTTCTCATTCGGCCCGGATTCAGCTGGAACCACCAGCGCCAGAGGCCGCTCTCCCCATTTATCATCAGGCATGCCGATTACAGCAACTTCGCTGACAGTCGCATGCTGGGCGATCAGGTCTTCAAGCTCGAGGGACGAGACCCACTCGCCGGCAATCTTGATAACATCCTTGGCCCGGTCGGTAATCTTGAAGAAACCGTTTACCTCCTGGTTGGCAACGTCACCGGTATGCAGGTAGCCTCCGCGCCAGAGCTGCTCTGAATTATGGTGGTCTTTTAGATAGCCCTGTGTCAACCAGGGTGCTCGCAGCACGATCTCGCCGCTACTTTCGCCGTCAGCCGGAACAGGATTCATCTCTTCATCGACAATGTGCATGCCAACCAGGGGGATCGCGCGACCCGTTTTACAGCGAACCTCGACCTGCTCTTCCAGCGGTTTGTCGAGCTGGTCCTCCGGAACATGCGCAAGAGCGACGACAGGACAGGTCTCTGACATACCGTAACCGGTAAAGATATCGATGCCGAGCTTAAGCGCGGCCAGACAGAGAGATTGCGGCATGGCGGCTCCACCAATGATCACCTTCCAGCGACTCAAATCAACAGAGGCCAAATCCGGGTGACTGAGGAGCATATGCAAAATGGTGGGGACACAGTGGGAGAAGGTGACATCCTCTACTTTGATCAGATTGAGCAACATCTCCGGAGCGTAACGCCCTGGATAAACCTGCTTAACACCGAGCGCCGTCGCCACATACGGCAGCCCCCAGGCATGCACATGAAACATCGGCGTAATGGGCATATAGACATCCTGCTGATGCAAGCGCCCCTGGGTCTTCGGAGTCCCTATAGCCGCCAACGCACCAAGCGTGTGCAACACCAGCTGACGATGGCTGAAATAAACACCTTTCGGCATACCGGTGGTGCCGGTGGTGTAGAAGGTCGTCGCGCGGGTATGCTCATCAAGGTCGGGGAAATCAAATGCTGTTGAAGCGTTAGCAAGGAGAGCTTCGTATTCGCCGCAAAGAGGCACGTGAGTTTCGGGCGTAACCTGATCATCAGTCAGCAAAACATAGTCATGCACGGTATCGATCCGCCCCTTGATCGCTTCAAGTATCGGCAGGAAATCACTATGCAAGAGGATCACGTCATCTTCAGCATGATCGATGGTATAGAGGATCTGGTCAGGGGAGAGGCGTACGTTGATGGTATGCAGAACGGCGCCGATCATCGGTACGGCGAAGAAACACTCAAGGTAACGATGACTGTCCCAATCCATAACCGCCACCGTGTCGCCCGGCTTAACGCCCAACGTGGTCAGAGCATTGGCAAGGCGACAGATCCGTTCGCGCAAGGTCCGATAATCAAAACGCAATTGATCACGGTAAAC
>SBFN01000062.1 GCA_006226895.1 Deltaproteobacteria bacterium
ACATCAAAGTTGTATTCCCACAAGATGCCAGACAATAGGAGCGAACCGCCCGGTTTCAACTTTGTCGTCAATGATTCTGCAAGGTCGATCAGGATGTCCCCGTAGATGTTTGCCAGTATGAAGTCAAAATTGTTTTCGGCAACCGCATCAAGGGTGCCTGTGATGTGGGTCACCTGGTGATCGATATGATTGAGATGGCAGTTGACACGTGCCGAATCAACGGCATCCTGCTCGATGTCAACGCACACAACATGCTTTGCGCCGAGTTTCAGTGCGGCAATAGCCAGAATCCCTGTACCGCTTCCCAGATCAAGGACCTGCGCGCCTTTTACTTCCGGTCTCTGCTCAAGAATTTTCAGGCAACTCTCTGTGGTCTCGTGTTCACCTGAACCGAAGGCTCCCCGCTGCATGACAAGATCAATACCGCCGTCTGTGCCGGCAGGGGCGTTCGGGGGTGTGATGCGAAACTGAGATCCAATCGTGAACGGTTTGTACATGCTGACTCCGGGTTGTATCGATGCGAACGCGCTGAGGCAAATCCGCGCGGCTTGCCAGAGCGGCTGGCTGCTAGATCCCCTGGCTGCGTAAAATCAACAAGGCAACTGTGTAGGTGACCGCTGAGAGAAGTGTAGAGAGCATAACGATTGTGCCGGCCAGAAGCTGATCCGCCATAATATAGTTCGCTGTTGCCGCGGGTGTCCCTGCGATTAGAACTCCGATCCCCAGATCCATCCCTTCGACTCCCATGCTTACCAAAAGAGCTGCAGCAAGGATCGGCAGCCAGATGATCTTTATAGCACTCGCCAGAGCCGCCTTGACGAGGTCTCCGCGTAGTCGCTCAACGGAGAATCCTCCGCCGATAGCCAGCAGGGCCAGAGGCAGGGTCATCCCGGTTGCTATCTTCAGACTGCGTTCAAAAACCAGGGGTGTTGGCAAATCCAGAAAGCTCCAGGTAATGCCAAGGAACGATGCAATAATCAGAGGGTTGAGGATGATTTGACGAAGCCAGAAGCTTGCGCCACGTTGTTCGCCATCGCCACGATGAGGCCAGAGCAGGGCGAAGATTGCGTAGAGGTTTAGGAATGGGACCAGGAAGCCCATGAGAATTCCGGCTTTGGTCAGGCCGGTTTCGCCATAAGCGTTGAGGGTGATCGCAAGACCCATGTAGGCCAGGTTTCCTCTGAATGCCCCTTGAGAAAAAACACCTCGAGCGTTATTCGGGTAATCGCGGAAAACTGAATAACCGTAAGAGGCGATAAAGGTGACGGTAATCGCGATGATTGAACCGACAATAAGACGGCCATTGAAGTTTGCAAAGAAGTCTGCCGAACCTATTTTGTAGAAGAGCAGCAAAGGTAAACAGACATAGTAAACCAGCCTGTTCGTCTGCTTTAAGAAGGTGCTGTCAATCAATCCAATGCGGCGCAACAGCCAACCGAGAGCGATGACAGAGAAAACGGGAGAACAATATTAATAATGTCTGTAAAAAGGTGCATTTGGAAACTTTCCATTCAATTTTGACAGAATACAAAATTCAACTCGTCGAATATACATAAAAAAACAATCTGGTCCTCTATTTGTTCTTGTAAAGAAATCCATTATTTAAGTTGAACAGTCCTGCTGAAAGAGGTCTTTCGGGCGCTGGTTTGAATAAATAATTTAACAGGCCTTTCTTTTTGGGCTTATTGTGTAATATTCTACAATTGTTGAAACATTCACTTCAGGTATTCTTGCCATCACTAAAAGGTCTTGCATGTCGAATATTCTAAAAGCAAATCGTTTGCGCCTTTCAATCATCGCTGGTTTGTTGTTAGCGGTGACGGCCATGCATTACCTGACAACAACACAACTGGTTAATGCCCACGACGTCTATCGGCGCCTTTACTACGTGCCAATCGTCCTTGGGGGGGTCTGGTTTGCTTTGCGTGGAGGAATTGTTACTTCGATCCTTGCCTCTTTGCTTTATATGCCGCATGTCCTTTTCCATTGGCAGCATCATCCCAGTATCGCTCTCGAACAATACCTGGAAATCGTCTTGTACAACGTCATCGGTTGCCTTACAGGTTTTCTGGCGGAGCGAGAGCGACAGCAGAAGTTGCGTTATCAGAAGACGGCCGAGACGTTGGAAGAGAGTTATCGCAAGTTGCGTGAGCAGGCAGATCAGATCATTGAAATTGAAGGGCAGTTGAGGCGCGCGGATCGACTCTCCGCTCTCGGCGAGCTTTCTGCGGGTATGGCCCATGAGATACGCAACCCGCTGGGATCTATAAAGGGAACGGCAGAAATCTTACGGGACGGCGTGGCGCCTGATGACCCCAAGTTGGAGTTTGCCGATATTCTGATCAAGGAAGTCGACCGTCTCAATAAAGTTCTCGAAGACTTTTTGCATTTTGCCCGACCGGAACCTGTTGAGTTTGGTCGTTTCTCACCAAATAAAGTTATTGAAGAAGTTCTTGAATTGACCCGGCAGCAGGCTCTCCGCAACCGTGTCGAAGTCGAGGTTGCCCTCGCTGAAGATATGGAAATCCCCGGGCGGGGGGAACAGATTCAGCAGGCTCTGCTCAACCTTGTCCTGAATGCCTTGCAGGTGATGCCCGATGGTGGACAACTGAAGGTGTCATCGACGGTTCATGGCAATGAAGTTGGCATTCATGTCAGTGATAACGGCCCGGGTATTGCCGTGGAAGAACGGGAAAGAATCTTCAACCCCTTTGTGACAACCCGTGACAGCGGCACCGGCCTCGGCCTGGCCATTACCCAGAGAATCATCCAGGGCCATGACGGTCATATCCATCTTGAGAGCACGCCTGGTCAGGGTTCAAGTTTCACCCTCTGCCTGCCTGTTTCTATGAGAGAAATGGAGACTGAGAAATCATGAGTGTACAAATGCCTCATACCCCCTCCCGTAAGGTCTTGTTAATTGATGATGATGCCTCGCTTCGGCGCGTTACAGAGTATTCTCTCCATTCTGCCGGATTCCAGGTCTTAAGCGCGGTCGACGGAAAACAGGGGTTGGCGTCTTTCCGGGCTGATTATCCCCAGGTGGTTATCACCGATATACAGATGCCTGGTTTGTCAGGGTACGAAGTTTTGCAACAGATCAAAGCTGAGCGCCCGGAAACTGTTGTCATTGTCATTACTGCATACAGCTCTGTAGAAAAAGCTGTTGAAGCTATGAAACAGGGTGCCTATGACTACCTGGCCAAACCCTTCAGTCGCGATGAACTGGTCATGGTCGTGGAAAAAGCCTTTAACCTGCTTGGCTTGCAGGAAGAGAACCAGAGGCTGCGGGACCAGCTGGAACACCATGTCGATTTTAGCCACATGGTTGGCAACTCAGACGCGATGCAGAAGGTTTTTGATGTTGTCAGAAAGGTCGCGCCAACGGAGGCCGGTGTATTAATCACTGGTGAGAGTGGCACGGGTAAGGAATTGATTGCCAGGGCCATTCACCAGGGAGGGGGGCGCAGTAAAGAGCCTTTCGTTGCGATCAACTGTGCGGCTATTCCTGCCAATCTTCTGGAGAGTGAACTCTTCGGCCATGTCCGTGGCGCCTTTACCGATGCGGTACGTGATCGTACCGGGAAATTCGAGCAGGCTGATGGTGGCACCCTTTTTCTCGACGAAGTCGGTGAAATGCCCCTGGAGTTGCAGCCGAAATTGTTACGTGTTCTGCAGGAGATGGAAGTCGAGCCGATTGGCGGTAAAGTCCGTTCTGTTGATGTCCGGATCATTGCCGCAACCAACCAGGATGTGGAACTCGCCATAGAGGAAGGTCGTTTCCGTGAAGACCTTTACTACCGCCTGGCGATCATTCCGATTGAACTGCCGCCCTTGCGTGAGCGTCCGGACGATATCCCGCTTTTGATTGAATATTTTCTGAAACGCTACTGCGCCGAGGCTCCAGTTTCTGTCAGCCCTGCGGCCTTTGAATGTCTAAAAGCCTATCTTTGGCCGGGAAATGTCAGGGAACTGCAAAATGCTGTTGAACGACTGGTGGTATTAAACCACGGTGATGTGGTTGAACCGCAGCACCTTCCCGCCAAGTTTTGCGCGGCATCCGTTGCGAAGAGGAGTCGTGTCGTGGAGCTCCCCCCGGAAGGCTATTCTCTTGAAGCACTGGAGCGGGAGGTGGTTATTCAGGCTCTGGAACGAAATGATTGGAATCAGACCCGGGCTGCCGATTTTCTGCAGATTCC
>SBFN01000026.1 GCA_006226895.1 Deltaproteobacteria bacterium
ATCAATTCCCTGAGCATGCTGGGAATGGTTCTGGCGGTGGCCCTGGTGGTGGACGATGCCATCGTGGTGGTGGAAAACGTCATGCGCAAGCTGGAAGAAGGCGGGGTGCGCGACATCAAAGAGATCACGGCTGAAGCCATCACCGAGGTGCGGGGTCCTATTGTTGCCACCACCCTGGTGCTCATGGCCGTGTTCGTGCCGGTGGCCTTCATCCCAGGTATGACCGGGATGCTCTACAATCAGTTTGCCCTGACCATTGCCATGGCTGTGGGCCTCTCCGGCTTCAACTCCCTGACCCTGAGCCCGGCCCTCTGCGCAGTATTTTTGCGGCCGGAATCCGGCAAAACCAACCGCTTTTTTAGAGCCTTCAACAAGGGTTTCGACAAATTGGCCAACGGTTACGCCGCCAGTGTAAAGGTCATGGCAGGAAAGTGGTACCTGGTCTTTGTCGCTTTCGCTGGACTGTGCCTCTTGACCCTCTTCTGTTTTCGGGCCATACCCGGAGGTTTTGTGCCCGAGGAGGATCAGGGCTATTTTCTGACGCTGGTGGAGTTGCCCGACGCCGCCACCATAGAGCGCACCAAGTCGGTAATGGGCCAGGTCAGTGAAATGGCGCTGAAAATCCCGGGGGTAGCGGACGTGGTGTCAGTGGCTGGCTACAACGTCATTGACCAGATCAAACAGCCCTTCGCCGGCTTTGGTTTTGTGATCCTGAAACCTTGGGACGAACGCAAGACTCGGGAAACCAGGCTGGAGGCCATCATGGCATCGATGCGCGCCAAAACCAGCGAAATCCCCCATGCCGTGGTGCTGATCGCCAATGCACCCCCCATTCCCGGTCTGGGTGCCACCGGCGGCTTCAAGTATGAAATCCAAGATCTCAACGATCAGGGGATCGAGGCGCTCACCAAAGCGGTAGAAAACTTTATCGGGGAGGCCCGCAAGCGACCGGAACTGACCGGAGTGTATACCACCTTTAACCCGGCAGTGCCCCAGCGCTACCTAGATGTCGACCGTACCAAGGCCAAAACCCGCAAGGTTTCGCTTACCGATATTTTCGACACCCTGCAGATCAATTTGGGGTCTCTTTACGTCAACGAGTTCAATAAGTATGGCCGGGTCTACCGGGTGTACCTTCAGGCTGAGGCAGACGCCCGCTCGGATGAAGCCGACATTACACGCCTCAAGGTTCGCAATGCCGACGGTGACATGATCGATCTGAGTGCTTTCATCCGGACGCGCCCCGTGTTCGGCCCCTACAACATCCCCCACTACAACATGTACAAGTCCATCGCCGTCAACGGGACCAACGCTCCCGGCTACAGCAGCGGTCAAGCCATCCAAACCATGGAAGAGTTGGCCGAGAAAGCGCTGCCCGACGGATTCGGCACCGAATGGACCGATATTACCTACCAGCAGCTCAAAGCCGGCAATCTTGCTCCCATCATTTTTGCTCTGTCGCTGGTGTTCGTTTTCCTGGTGCTTGCCGCCCAGTACGAGAGCTGGTCCATGCCGATCATGGTGTTGCTCGGCGTTCCCTTGGGGCTGTTAGGTGCTGTGGCCGCGCTCCTTGTGCGCAGCCTGGATCTGGACACCTACGCTCAGATCGGTCTGGTGATGCTCATCGGCTTGACCGCCAAAAACGGTATTCTGATTGTGGAATTCGCCGCCGAGCAGCGAAGACAGGGCGCCAGCATCCTGGAAGCGGCCATGAAGGCGGCCCAAATTCGGTTACGGCCGATTTTGATGACGGCTCTTGCCTTTATCATAGGGCTGATCCCCCTGGTCATCGCCAGCGGTGCCGGGGCGAATGCCCGGCGTTCCCTGGGAACCACTGTTGTCGGCGGGTTGACGGTTGCCACAATATTAATCATCTTTGTACCCATTTTTTACTATGCCATTCAAAGGTTCAGGGAGAGAAAATCGCAAAGCCAAAGGGGAGATCCTGATCCTGAGGATCATGCCGCGGCAGTAGATTCCAGCGCAGAAATCCAGGAAACCTGAGACTATTCCTGGACATCATAACAGAGGGCCTGGACATGCAAACGACAAGACAACAGTGGAAGACGAGCAAGGGCAAGGTATTGTTTATAGGATCCGTGTTGATCCTGCTGCTGACGGGATGCGGTGATAAATCCAAGGAGAAAACTGCACCTCCCCCACCCACTGTCACGGTAACGGAAGTGGCTCAGCAGAAGATCCCAATCGTCATGGAGTTCAGTGGCACCATCACCGCAGTAAAGACTGTAGATATCATCCCCCGGGTCTCCGGCTATATAGAGAAGCGCTATTTTGAGGAAGGCACCTTCGTGCAAGAGGGCGATCCCCTCTATCTCATTGACCCCCGGCCCTTCAAGGCAAGGCTGGACGCCAACATGGCGCAGCTGAAAAGTCACCAAGCCAGCCTGGCCTACTGGGAAAACGAGGCGGCGCGGTACGAGCGCTTGGCCGCACAAGGGGCTGCATCAAAGGAGAAAAAAGAAGGCGCCTTTACCAAGCTTTACGAAACCAGGGCTGCCATTGAAAAGGATAAGGCCGACATCGAAAACGCCAGACTGGAGCTCAGCTTTACCCGCATCAAGGCACCCTTCAGCGGGCGTATTCAGCAGACTCGCATCAATGTGGGGAACCTGGTGCAGCAACAAAGGGATGTGCTGACAACATTGGTGCAGATGGATCCCATCTACGTGATCTTTAACCTCAGTCGCAGTCAGGTTTACCAAATTCAGTTGCTGAAGCGGCAAGAAAAACTGTTTCCGGTTGAGGAAATGAAGGTAGAGCTCTTGCTGCCCGACGGCAGCAGTTACCCGGAGCAGGGCAGGGAAAGATTAACTTTATCAGCTTTCAGATCGATCCCGCCACCGACTCGGTCACGGTCCGCGCTGTGTTCCCCAACAAGCATATCGGGACAGGTGATTATGATCTTATTCCAGGACAGTACGCCCCGGTCCGGTTGATTTTGGGGGAGAACCCCAACGCCCTGCTGATCCCAGAAATAGCCTTGGTGGAAACCCAGGCAGGTACGAATGTCTTTGTTGTCGGCAAGGACAACAAGGTGGAGAGCAGAAAGGTGGTAGCGGGGTCTTCCTACAAACAACAACGGGTAATCAGTGACGGTCTCAAACACGGCGAGAAAGTGATTATCGAAGGCGTGCAGAAGGTTCGTATGGCCGTCAAGCCTGAGGCTGCTTCGTCACCTAAGAGTTAGCCCGAATGTGTCATGAAAATGCGCGAGCTCGCCCTGTTGAATAGGGTTCCCTTCGGGAAATTCAACAGGGCGAG
>SBFN01000182.1 GCA_006226895.1 Deltaproteobacteria bacterium
CTGGAGATGATCGTTCCTGATGATCAGCTCTCTCTGGCCATCGGCAAGAAAGGGCAGAATGTTCGTCTTGCCGCCAAGCTGACCGGCTGGAAGATTGATATCATGAGCGAAACCCGTGCGGCCGAGGCCGAGCTCGAGGAGCTGACCGGTGGCGGTAATAATGACGCTGCAGGGGACACAGAGGCAGCTGAACTTCTCAGTGACATGACCGCCAAGGACGCTATTGCGTTTATCAAGACGGCGGAGTCGGCCGAACAGCTGACCACCATGGCTGAAGGTGAAACAAGAGTCACTGTGACACGTGCTCTTGAGGCCAGAGTTGAAGCGCTGGCCGCCGACGAGAACGCTGCTGACGAGAACACTGCTGACGAGAACGCGGAGTAAGCGTGACACAAGGCCGACGGCAACCGCAGCGAACATGTATGGGCTGCCGCCAGGTTAAAGGCCAGGCAGAGCTGATACGCTTCGTCTGTTCGCCGGAGGGCGAGGTGCTGGCGGACTTGAAAGGTCGCTTGCCGGGACGCGGCGCTTACCTTTGCAATTGCCGGAGCTGTATAGAGACGGCTGTGCAGAGAAAACAGTTTGACCGGGCTTTTCGCAAGAGTTGTCAGCCTGTTGCCAGTGATGACCTTATTGAGATCGTCGGGCAGGAGCTTCTTGCTCATCTCGCCAGCCTGTTAGGCATGGCGAGAAAGTCGGCCAAATTCGTAGCCGGCAGTAATGCCGTACTCGACGCGTTGGGCCGCAGGAAACTATTGGCTGTTGTCATTCTGGCCAGGGACATCTCACCGCAAATTGGTGAGAAGGTCAGGCGCAAAGCTGAGCACCAAGATATAGTAACGACGAAATTATTCGACAAAGTAGAGCTTGGCCGCATACTCGGGCGTGCGGAAAGAAGTGTCGTGGGTTTGCCCGATGGAAAGTTGGCGGAAGCATTTCTTCATGATCTGTACCGTTATCAGGATATCTCAGGGGAAAGTTGATGGCTAAAATTCGTGTTTATGAATTGGCGACTAAATTGGGTCTGGACAACAAAGAGATTGTTGACAAACTTAATCAGGCCGGCATTGAGGTCAAGAACCATATGAGCGCACTGGAAGAAGAGGTGGCCCTCAAGTTCGAGTCGTCTCAATCGAACCAGGCTGACGCAGCACCGGAAGACGAGACTGTACAAGTCAAGGTCAAGGAAGAGCGTATCGGCTCGGGTCTGATCCGTCGTCGTCGAAAGACTGTCGTCAAAGAAGAACCGGCTGCTGAAGAACCGGTCGCTGAAGAACCGGTCGCTGAAGAGCCTGTGGCTGCAGCTGAAGAGCCTGCTCCTGTTGTCGCATCTGAACCCGAGGTTGAAGAATCTGCTCCCTCAACAGAGGAAGTGGTCGCACAAGAGGCTGGTGCTCCTGTCGAAAAGGCCGAGGATGCCGAAGAGCCTGCAGCGGTTGCTGAGACTGCGGCCGAGGTCTCTGACGAGACCCCCGCTGTAACAGAAGCGGTCGCAGCTGAAGCTGAAGCGAAGCCTGAGAAGGCCGCGGCCACAAAGAAGAAGACCAAGAAGGAATCGAATTCCACCGCCAAAATCCTTGGCCGTGTTGAGCTGCCGAAGCCTGCAGAAAGACCTCGCCGTCAGCCTGCTGCTGCCGATAAAGGCAAGAGACCTGCCCCGGGTGCTCGCCCGGATCGCCCTGCACGCCCGGCTCGGCCAGCAGCGCCAAGAGCCGCCGGTGCTCCTGGAGCGCCGATGGTCCCTGACGTACCTTCAGAAAAAGAGGGCCGTTCGAAGAAGAAAAAGAAGGGGGGCCGTGAGGCTGCTGGCGGCCGTCCTGAGGCAGGCGGTCCACGTCGCAAGAATAAAAGAGAGGTTTACGAGCCCGATCGCAACGAGCGATACCGTAAGGGCCGTAAAGCTAACCGACCTGCCAAAAAGACTGAAATCACGCAGTCGAAAGCGATCAAGCGTAAAATCAGGATTACCGATGTTATTACCATCGGTGAACTGGCCAAGCGCATGGGCGTCAAAGCCAACGACCTGATCAAAGAGTTGATGCGTCAGGGTCAGATGGTGACCATCAACCATCCTCTCGATTTTGAGTCGGCTGCTATCCTGGCTTCGGAGTTCGGCTACGAAGTCGAAAACGTTGCTTTCGATGAGGATACCATCCTCGCGCATTCAAGCCTCGATGAGACCGTCGATGATGATGAGAACCAGGAGTCTCGTCCCCCGGTTATTACCATTATGGGTCACGTCGACCACGGTAAGACCAGCCTGCTTGATGCCATTCGCGAAGCCAAGGTGACCGAAGGTGAGGCCGGCGGCATCACCCAGCATATCGGTGCCTACGATGTTGAACTTGATGGTCGCAAAATGACCTTCCTTGATACTCCTGGCCACGAAGCTTTTACTTCGATGCGTGCCCGTGGTGCAGAAATCACTGATATCGTGGTTCTCGTTGTCGCCGCCGATGATGGTGCCATGCCGCAGACCAAGGAGGCGATCAACCACTCCAAGGCAGCCGGAGTACCAATCATTGTTGCTGTCAATAAAATTGACAAGCCGGGAGCCAACCCTGACAAGGTTATGCAGGAACTCTCCGAGCTCGAGCTTCTTCCCGAAGATTGGGGTGGAGAGACGATCTATGTCAATGTCTCTGCCAAGGAGCACACCAATATTGATAAACTTCTGGAGATGATCTTGCTCCAGGCCGAAGTCCTTGAATTGAAAGCCAATCCGAACAAACGTGCCCAGGGCGCTGTTGTTGAGGCCCGCCTTGATAGAGGCCGCGGACCGGTCACTACGGTTCTGGTTCAAAAGGGGACCCTGAAGGTTGGTGACCCGATCGTTGCCGGTCTGCATTATGGTCGAGTCAGGTCAATGACCAACGACCATGGCCTGGCTGTTGAAGCCGCTGGCCCATCCTTCCCGGTCGAGGTGACTGGTCTGACCGGAGTGCCGGAAGCTGGTGAATCCTTCCATGCGGTTGAGGACGAAAAGACGGCTAAAGATGTTGCCCAGCATCGTCATCATAAGATCCGTGAGGCCGAACTTGCCAGAAGCAGCAAGGTCTCTCTGGATGAACTCTATGCCCGGATCCAGGAAGGCGACGTTAAAGAGCTCAAGGTTATTGTTAAGGCCGACGTCCAGGGCTCTGCCGAGGCTGTCTCAGGCACCTTGACGAAGCTATCAACCGATGCCTGCCGCCTGATTGTTATTCACTCCGGTGTTGGTGGTATTACGGAAACAGACATCAGTCTGGCTTCAGCTTCCGATGCGATCGTCCTCGGTTTCAATGTCCGCCCGGCCCCGAAGGCAAGTGGCCTGGCTGAGCTCGAAGGTGTTGATATCCGCCTCTATAATGTTATTTACGACGCTGTTAACGACATTAAGGACGCCATGGAAGGCCTGCTCGCGCCGACACTCAAGGAAGTTGATCTTGGTCGTGCCGAGGTCCGCGAGGCTTTCAACGTTACCAAGGTTGGTACCGTTGCAGGTTGCTATGTTGTCTCCGGTAAGATCTTGCGAAACGCTCACGCCCGCCTGTTGCGCGACGACGTCGTTATCTGGACCGGCAAGCTTTCTTCGCTGCGGCGCTTCAAGGATGATGTCAAAGAAGTCAGTAACAACTACGAATGTGGTATTGGCCTTGAGAATTACAATGACGTCAAGCCCGGCGATATCATCGAAGCTTACGAGATCAAGGAGTTCAAAACAGCCCTCTAAAAGATCATTGCAGCCTGCTGACTGGGCCCTGTGAGTTAATATGGTGATCGGTGTTCTGCAGTTGGACCTGCGTCTGCATGGACCGCAGAGTCTCAAACAGAAGCGTAGTGTGGTCCAGAAAGTCCTGGCGCGTTGCCGTAATCGCTTTCCGGCAAGTTGTGCAGAAGTCGGGCATCAGGACCTGTGGCAAAGGGCTTTGTTAGGTTTTGCGGTCATCAGCTCTTCGGAGCAGGTTGTTTCGCCAATCTTAACGCGTATAGAAGATGAAGTGCTGGCATCTGGTGAGCTGGACTTGGTCAATGCTGACACAGAATTCATCCACTATTGATAAATATAAGGTAAAAACGTGTCTTCACAACGTGCACAACGGGTGGCTGAAACCATCCATAAAGAGATATCAAGCCTGTTGATCAAAGGTCTCAAGGATCCACGCATCGGTTTCGTAACGATTACTTCGGTCGATGTAACCCCCGATCTTCGTCAAGCACGTATTTATTACACTCTGATGGCCAGCCAGGATAGTCGTGCTGAAACCCAGGCCGGCCTCGATAGCTGTGCTTCATACATTCGACAGCAGCTTGGCCGTCAGCTGCGTCTGCGCTTCGTCCCTGAAATTCACTTCGAGTATGATGCCTCCTTCGATTACGGACAGAAAATAGAAAAACTCTTAAGTGACATCAAGACAGACGAACCACAAGATGATTGAACCGCTTCTGCAACTCATTGAAAGTAACCAGACTTTTTTTGTCGCCGCCCATGAGGGCCCGGATGGCGATGCGATCGGTTCAACTCTGGCTCTTACCAATGCATTGCGAGAAATGGGCAAGGATGTTGTTGCCTATAATCGTGATCGAGCGCCCCTTGAATATGAATTCCTGCCAGGTTACGAAACCGTTGTAAATCAGATTGACGACTCACAGATATTCGATGTCGGCTTTGTTCTCGATGCCGGTGATCTGGAGCGAGCCGGAGGCTGGATTCGCGAACGTTGTCAAAAGCTGGTTAATATCGATCATCATCCTTATTCGGAAAATTTTGGCGACATCTATTACGTCGATACGCAAGCCTGTGCGACCGGTGTCTTGATCTATCGTCTTCTACTGGCCGCAGGGCATCCGATCTCTAAAGATGTCGCGACCTGTATTTATACGACAATCCTCTCCGATTCAGGCTCCTTTCGTTACTCCAATGCCAATCCGGAAGCTTTTCAGGTTGCCGGTGAGATGGTCGGGCTCGGTGTCGACCCGTGGTCGATTGCCTCAGGTTTATACGAAAGCCAGGAGTTTGTGCGCCTGCGCCTGCTGGCTCTCGCTTTGCCGACGCTTCGTGTCTCTGATTGCGGTCTCTACGCGTCGATTGCCGTCTCTCTTGAGATGTATGAGCAGGCCGACGCAAACGCAGAAGCAACCGATCGCTTTATCAACTATCCCCGCTCAATCAGAGGCGTTGAAGTCGCCATCTTCTTCCGTCAAACCAACGCCCATAGCTTCAAGGTCGGTTTCCGCTCCAAGGGGAATATCGATGTTGGCGCCCTGGCGAGAGCTATGAACGGAGGAGGGCACCACAATGCCGCCGGTGCAAACGTCGACGGTACTCTCGACAGCGTCCAGGGCTGGGTTTTTGACCGTGTCTCCGAGTTGCTGGCCGACCTGCCATGAATGGTCTCCTCATTATTGATAAACCACAGGACGTGACCTCTTTCGATATGGTCCGCCAAGCTCGTCGCTGGTGCAAGACACGCCGGGTCGGGCACGCCGGAACATTGGACCCCCTGGCCACCGGTGTCCTGCCGATCGCTGTTGGCTGGGCCACACGCCTGGTTGAATATATGATGGCTGGCGAGAAGACCTATCAGGCGACTATGAAGCTTGGTGCTTCTACCGACACACAGGATTCGGAAGGCCAGTTCCTTGAAACGAAAGACTGGCAACATATTGATCGAGAGGTTTTTGAAGCCGCCCTCAGCGGTTTTTTGGGACCGATCCAACAGTTGCCACCGATGTTCTCAGCTCTCAAGAAGGATGGCCAGCCCCTTTACAAGCTGGCCCGGCAGGGGGTGGAAGTCGAACGCCAACCCCGCTCGATAACGATTGAAAGCCTTGAGGTTAACGAATTTTCCCCTCCTTATGTCACCTTCACAGTACGTTGCAGTAAAGGCACTTACGTCCGAACGCTCTGTCATGATCTCGGCCAGAAATTAAATTGCGGTGCTCATATGACAGCCTTACGTCGTCTGGCTTGCGGCCAGTTTGACGTGAAGGTCAGTCACACTCCTGACGAAATCCAGGCGCTGATCGATCAGGGCAAGCCCCTGCCGCTATTGTCTCCTGCTGATGCCCTGGCTGACTGGCCCGCACTTTCTGTTGCCGGGCCATTGCTCGACAGGTTGCAGGATGGTGTGGCCCCAAGTATGACGGATCTCGATGTGTCCGGACTTAATGCCGGTGACAGGGTTCGTTTTCTGTCTGATGGCACCTTGGTTGCCATCGCAAATTTTTCTCCTGGCGGTCATGGCAAAAGGCCTGGAGATTTTAAGCTTACCAAGGTTTTTCCCTTGCCTGTTGCTCGCGGATAAATGCTTTACACGGTATGGTTTATGTGGTAGATAATGCTTCTTTAAGGTAGCTAACTGCCGATAATAACAATAACTCATAGACAAAGATCAAGGAGGTGGCGCCGTGCTGGCCACAGAACGTAAACAAGAAATCATTGATAAATTCAAGACCCATGAGGGTGACACTGGTTCTCCAGAAGTTCAGATTGCACTGCTTTCGGAGCGTATCAACTATTTAACGGATCATTTCCGTACCCACAAAAAGGATCACCACTCTCGTCGTGGCCTTCTCAAAATCGTCGGCCAGCGTCGTCGTATGCTCGATTATCTCAAAAGCAAGAGCGTTGAGCGTTACAGCACGGTGATTAAAGAGTTGGGTATTCGTCGCTAAAATCAGGCAGCAAGCTTCTATTTTTATAGAGTCTGCTGCCTTTAGTTTGTAAGTGTCATGGCCGGGAGGTTGTCCGGAGAGAGGTTCTGAGCAATTGTGCTTCAGGAGCTGTCTCAGGCCATCCTCCTCTGCCATTTTAGGAAGCAGTAATTATTGGTGACCGGAAGGCCGGTCAGAAAGAGGAAAAAAGATGGCTTATCAAAAAGTCGAAATTGAGTTCAACGGTCAACCGTTGACAATGGAAACGGGCAAGATGGCCCGTCAGGCTGACGGCGCTGTCGTCATTACTTATGGCGAGACCAAGGTACTCTGTACCGTTGTCTCCGCAAAAAAGATGCGTCCGGGGCAGGATTTCTTCCCCCTGACCGTTAACTACCAGGAAAAGTTCTATGCCGGCGGTAAAATCCCCGGATCCTTCTTCCGTCGTGAACGTGGCACCACCGAACGCGAGACCTTGATCTGTCGTCTGATCGATCGTCCGATGCGTCCGCTTTTCCCTAAAGGCTACATGTTCGAAACTCAGCTCATGCCCACCGTCATTTCGGCGGATATGGTCAACGATCCTGATACGATCGCCATGGTTGCTGCTTCAGCCGCCGTTGCCATCTCGGACATCCCTTTCGAAGGGCCGATCGCTGCCGTTCGTGTTGGCCGGGTTGACGGCAAGCTGATTGCCAACCCGACTCTCGAGCAGATGGAGCAGAGCGACATCGAAATCGTTGTCTCCGGTTCAAAAGACGCCGTGATGATGGTTGAAGGCGAGTCGGACTTCCTCTCTGAAGCCGAGATGCTGGACGCGATCTTCTTCGGTCACGAGTCGCTGCAGCCGCTGATCGAAGCACAAACCGAGCTGGCCAAGCTGGTTGGTCTCGAGAAACGTGAATTCATCGTTGCTGAAACCGATGCAGCCCTGGAAGCCAAGGTTGTTGAGTTGGCTGAAGCCAACATCAAGGTTGCTGCCAAGATTCAAACCAAGCAGGAGCGTTATGCTGCCCTCGGCGACAATCGTACTGCAGTCAAGGAAGCCCTTGCTGAAGAGTTCGAAGGTCGTGAAGAAGAGATCAGCGCCATCCTCGGTTCGGTCGAGAAGCGCGTTGTCCGTCAAATGGTTGCTAA
>SBFN01000252.1 GCA_006226895.1 Deltaproteobacteria bacterium
ATAATCTTATGGTGTCCCGTCCTGCGCAACACTTCAGCAATCCTAGGTGCCCACACAGCGTAAAAACGCAAGTTTTGATGAGCGATATTTAGAAAATCCTGAATGCCTTCTCTCAGAAATCCCGAGAACCAGGGCTGATCCTCGAATTCAAACAGATGTTTTCTTCGCATGGGTAGATCTCCTCCATTTCAGCGGAGGATCAGAGATAGTTTCTGCGTTTGGTATGCAACCTTTCGCGGCATTAAGCTCAGATACTTTAGTGCGGCCTGGAAACCCGCATCCTCTTTGAACGTAAGCGCCCCCGAATCGGCATCTGTTATTCAGGCGCGAGCTGTAGAACAATTTCTCCTGATTGCAAATCCAGGAGAAACCCATGCCGAACGAAGCAACCTCTGAGGGACTCTCAGTCTACTGGCAAAAACAGGTCAATAGCTGGCGGGAATCCGGCCAATCGCAGCAGGCGTTCTGTAAGACCCAAGACCTAAGCTATACACGATTCATCTATTGGCGACGAAAGTTCGAAGGGAAATCGAAACGTGCTCGAAACCAGACATCTTCGGGCTTGGTGCCGGTGACCTGTCGGATGCCGGTACCGGCCACGGGGTTGACACTGGTCTTACCCGGAGGCCTGGAACTGCGCGGTCTGTCGGAAGATAACCTGTCGCTGGCAGTGCATCTGCTGGAACGGTTGTCATGACCAGGTATTTCCGGCCGGCACTGTCGATGCCGAACATCTATCTGTACAGAGATCCGGTCGATTTTCGCAAGAGCTTTCGCGGTTTGGCGGCTATCGTGGAACAGGAACTGGGCCACAATCCGTTTGAGGGGGGTCTGTATGCCTTCACCAATCGCCGCCGCAACAAGATCAAATGCCTGTACTGGGAGGACAACGGCTTCGTGCTCTACTACAAGAGCCTGGCGGAAGAGAAATTCCGCTGGCCACGGCCCGACGAAGAGATCATGGTGTTGACGGGAGAGCAGATCAACTGGCTGCTCGATGGCTATGATATCGGTCTTATGAAGGGGCATAAAAAGTTGCATTACGAGGCATTATTCTAAAGCCTGAGGGGAGCGGTTCTGGTATAATAAGCGGCATGCCGGAAGCGAAGAAAACACAAGAAAAATCGCTTGGTTATCCCTCCCCATCCGTGCCGGAATTACTCCAGATTCTCCAACACCAGGAGCAATTGCTGGCAGACCGTGAGCAGCTGATTGCTGAGCAACAAAAACAGCTGAAACTACTCGAAGAACAGTTGCGTTTGGCGACACAGCGGCGCTTTGGTACGAGCAGTGAAAAGCTGCCGTTTCAGGGTGAATTGTTTGACGAAGCCGAGTTGGAGGTGGCGCTTTCCGATATTGAAGCGCAACTGCCACCCGAGCCTCCCAAGCCACCCCGTAAGAAACGCAAGGGCTTTTCGGATGACTTACCACGGATACGGGTGGATCTGTGCCTGAGCGACGTAGAAAAGGCCGGTGCGGAAAAGACCTTCTTTAGCAAGGTCAAAGAAGAGCTCGACATCATTCCTGCCCAGGCACGGGTAATCGAGTATTGGCAGGAAAAGGCGGTGTTCGAGCAGGCTGGAGGACAGCGTATCCAGGCGGCGGAGCGACCGGCTCACCCGCTGGGTAAATGTATCGCCAGTGTGCAGCTGTTGGCCTATATTCTGGTGGCCAAATACGCGGATGCCTTGCCCCTGTACCGGCTGGAACAGATCCTGAAGCGTTACGGTGGGAACATCAGCCGTACCACGATGGCCAACTGGGTGATCCGACTCGATGATGTGTTCAAGCCGTTGATTAACCTGCTGCGCGAATGCCAGTTGGAAGGTGATTACTTGCAGGCCGATGAGACCCGGTTGCAGGTGCTCAAGGAAACCGGCCGGCCGGCGACCTCAGACAAGTGGATGTGGCTGGTCCGAGGGGGTCCGCCGGATCAACCGGTGGTGTTGTTCGAATACGATGTCTCACGCAGTGAGGAGGTACCGTCGCGACTGCTGGATGGATTTTCCGGTGTGCTGCAAACCGATGGTTACGCGGGTTACAACCGGGTTTGTCGTGATAATCCCATTACCCGGATTGGCTGCTGGGACCATGCGCGGAGGAAGTTTGTTGAAGCCGTCAAGGCGGCACCGGCGAAAAAGAAAGGCCAGCCAGTCAGCAAGGCAGATGTAGCTATCGGTAAGATCCGTAAGCTGTATCGGATTGAGGACAGGATCGAAGCCCTGACACCCGAACAAAAAACGGTGCAACGCAAAAAGCTGAGTCAGCCCGTACTCGATGATCTCAAGCGCTGGCTGGAGACCAACAGCCGACGCGTGCCGAAGGACAGTCTGACCTGGACGGCCATCAACTACACGCTCAATCAGTGGGACTATCTGACCGGCTACTGTCGTGACGGTCACCTGCACATCAGCAATGCCCTGGCAGAAAATGCTATTCGCCCCTTCGCCGTGGGTAGAAGAAACTGGTTATTCGCCGATACGCCACGTGGCGCGAGAGCCAGCGCAACCGTTTACAGTCTGATCGAAACAGCCAAGGCAAATGGGCTTGAACCCTATGCCTATCTACGCCATGTATTGCAGCACATCGCTGCCGCAGACACCGTAGAAAAACTTGAGGCGCTGTTGCCCTGGAATGTAAAGTGAAAGGTTTGCCTGAATCCGGGCTACCGTGCTGATTCTCTGGCGCTTACGAACCAAGCGATCAAAGGGCTGCCTGACTCGTGATGGAATGTTGCATATGATGTTCAAACTCAGCCAATGTGCCGAGAAGAAGTGGAGAAAACAA
>SBFN01000197.1 GCA_006226895.1 Deltaproteobacteria bacterium
GCAACAATGCCGAGCATTGCATCGGCAAAGTTGAAAGGGTCCATTCCCATGTCAATGAGTCTGATCACCGTTTCCGGCGCATTGTTGGTGTGCAGGGTGCTGAAAACGCGGTGACCGGTCAGTGAAGCGCCTATGGCCGTTTTGGCGGTGATTGGGTCTCGCATCTCACCGACCATGATGACGTCGGGGTCGGCGCGCAGGAAGGAGCGCAGCGCGCTCTCAAAGGTAAAGCCGATCTTCGGATGGACCTGAACCTGACGCAAACCCTCCTGGGTGATCTCCACAGGGTCCTCTGCGGTCCAGATTTTTGTCTCCGGGGAGTTGATCTCTGCCAATGCCGAATGCAGCGTGGTCGTTTTTCCCGACCCTGTTGGGCCGACGCAGAGTATGATGCCGTAGGGTTTGTGCACCATGTCCTTGAAGTGCTCCAGGTTTCTCGCAGAAAAACCGAGATCATCCAGAGGGATAATTTTCGACGATGCCAGAACACGCAGTACGGCATCTTCCTGTCCCCCTACGGTTGGCGTTATCTCGACACGATATTCGATGCGCTCGCCTGCCTGTTTGAGGAGAATTTTGCCTGATTGGGGGCGGCGGTGTTCGGCAATGTCGAGCTTGGAAATAATTTTCAGACGTGAGATGACCGCTGCTTTGTAGGTTGCGGCAATCTGGTGAACGGTATAACAGATACCGTCTTTGCGATAACGAATCTTGAGCGGCTGAGGACCCATGCCAGGCTCAAAGTGGATATCGGAAATACCTTTATTGCTGGCGTCGAGAAGGACTTTGTTGACCAGGTTGATAACCTTGGAGTCCGACTCTGTGATTTTGTCGATCTCAGGTTCATCATCAACTTCGACATCAAGATCTTCCAGCTCATCAATCAGGTCTTCGACGCTGTCGTCATTCTGGTTGAAAATATCGGCAATCTTTTCACCGAGCTGGATTGTGCGGGCACAGACCAGCTCGACCTGGCAGTTGGTGGCGAAACGCAGGTTTTCACTGATGGTCGGATCCGTTGGGTTTGCGGTTGCGACGGTGAGGGTGGTGCCCTGTAAAGAAATAGGCAGCGACTGCATCCGGATAATCATGTCGCGAGGAACTTTTTTGAGCGCCTGCGGGTCGACTTGGGTGTCTTCCAGGTCGATGACCTTGAGGCCGAATTTATGAGCGAGTGCTTCTAACAGCTGGTCTTCAGTAATCAGCCCTTTTTCAATCAGGATCAGGCCGATCCGCTTGCGTTTGCCGGAGGCTTGATCTTGCAGAGCTTCTTCAACCTGTTGGTTTGTTACCAGTCCGGCTTCCACCAGGATATCCCCGACCCGGACCTGCTGCTTTTTGCCCTGCTTGAAGGCATTGTCGATGGCCTGCTCGACGATGATCTGTGGGACCTCCGCTCTTTCAGCAATGATCTCACCGACCCGACGATTTCTTAACTCTTTTTGCTCCGTTAAGGCTTCGTCAAGGGCGGCCTCATTGACCAGGCCTTGCTGGCTCAGGACTTCGCCCAAGGGTTTTTCGTGTTTGCGTTTTTTCAGGCTGGAAGAGGTAAAAAAGATCGATTTGAAATCACTGTCTATCTCAACTGGATAGCCGTAGAAACCCTGCGCAAGGCGCTTGCCTCTCTTCTTGAGGCGCAGGTGGAAACGGTCTCCAGTGAGGGTTGTCACATCTTCAAAAAATTCATCTTCATTGAAGGATTCGCCGAGATCAGGTTTGCCTAAAAACTTGATGAAACAGATTTCAGAGAGGTCAAGTTTGTTGCTTCTCTGCTCTGCTATACAGAAAAAGTCGATGTATCCTGAGACAGGATCGAACTCCTGGCTGAGAACGCCGTAACGGTCTCTACCGTCCAGCAGTTTGATGATCAGTTCGGATTGCACGGAAATCCCCCCTGGGACATTTGCATTGTGAATGACGTAAAGCAGTTACATTCTAAATGTTTTGCACGATTTGCCAAGTAAAAACAAGTCTATCAAGTATTGGGACTTAACGCTATTTGTAGACAGGTTAAGTGATGGAAGGCCTTTTTTTGGGCAACTGCATGGAGATTGTCGCTGCCGCCAGGAGGAAAAGCATGGAGACCCAGAGACAGCCGGTCAGTCCGGCAAACTGAAAAATGATCCCCGACAGGATTGTGCCGATCAGGCGACCGGAAGCGTTCGCCATATAATAGAAGCCGACATCCATTGCGACCTGATCTTTATGTGCATAAGCCAGAATCAGGTAGCTGTGTACGGAGGAGTTAACGGCAAAAAGCAGGCCGAACAGCGCGAGGCCGCCGATGATCGCCAGTCGGGGGTCGAGGTCTAAATGTACACCAATGGCGATGAGGGCTGTTAGCCCGGCAAGCAGAAGAGCTGCGTTTCTGGCACTGGGGCCGCGAGGCGGGTTGTTGCCCAGAAAGGTTTTGAGCAGGGCTGGAGCCAATGCCTGCATGGCTCCGTAGCCAATCACCCAGAGGGCCAGAAAACCACCAATTTGATTGTGCGACCAATGCAGCGACGTGGCAAGAAAGATGGGTAGTGCGACGACGAACCAGATATCCCGGGAACCAAAAAGGAAGAGGCGGGCGGCAGAGAGAAGGTTGATGTTGCGGTCCTTGGCGAGGATGTGTGCAAGCTTGACTTTCTGTTTGGCTCTGCCCATCTCTTGCGGCAGGTTGATCACTGCAGAAATCAGGATAATCACCAGGCCTCCGGCCATTAACAAGAGCGCGCCGCGAAAGCCAAGCCAGGTGAGCAGCACCCCGCCGAGGAAGAACCCGGCTCCTTTAAGGGCGT
>SBFN01000025.1 GCA_006226895.1 Deltaproteobacteria bacterium
TTCCTGCTTGGCCTTGGCAACTTCCGCAGCGAAGCCTTTTTTGCCGGCTTACACGGCCGTTACATGATGCACCATTACTGGCGCACTCTGTTGAGCGTCTCCTTCCCTCGCCTGCGTCCGGCGGAAGGTGGCTTTCAACCACCCAACCCTGTCTCGGATCAACAGTTTGTGCAGCTGATGTGCGCCATGCGCCTGCTCCTCAACGACTCCGGCCTGGTCCTCTCAACAAGAGAAAATGCAGAACTGCGCGACAACTTGTTACCCCTGGGGATAACGCAGATGAGCGCCGGCTCCTGCACCGCTCCGGGCGGCTACGGCGAAGAAGACTCCGCCACGGAACAGTTTGCTATCGACGATGATCGCACGCCGGCTGAAATCGCTGATCTGCTGCGTGCACGAGGCTACGATCCGGTCTGGAAAGATTGGGATGGGGCTTTCTTGCAAAAAGAAACAGGCTGAGTTTTTAACGCAATGACGCAAAGGGAAACAACAAGGCGCAAAGACTGTTCATACACAACACTGGCATTTCTTACAGCTCATAACTTTACAGCCCTATAGCTTAAAGCTTACAGCTAAGGAGATCATGCTTAACATGATCGACTTCTCCCTCTACCTGATCACAGATCGCAGCCAGGTGGCCAACGGCCATACCCTCTACGCAGCAGTTGAAGCGGCACTGCAAGGTGGTGTCAAAGCGGTCCAGTTGCGCGAGAAAGACCTTTCTCCTGAGGCACTCCTGCGCCTGGCCAAAGAGTTGAGAACTCTAACGATGAGCCATGGCGCACTTCTTTTCATCAACGACAACGTCGACATTGCCCTCGCCGTAAATGCTGACGGAGTTCACCTCGGGGAACACTCCGAAGCAACCGAAATTATCCGGGCTAAGGTGGGGGGGGAAATGTTGATCGGTGTGTCAACACACAGCAAAGAAGAGATTGAGCGCGCGGCCAAACAAGGCGCCGACTTCGTGACCTTCGGCCCTGTTTATGCAACCCCGTCCAAGGCAAAATACGGTAAACCTCAGGGTCTGGAAAAATTATCCGAGGCTTGCCGTAACAGCTCTATCCCGGTCTTTGCTCTCGGGGGCATCACCTCTGAACGAGTAACCGAGGTCCAACAGGCAGGCGCCAGTGGGATCGCCCTGATCTCGGCAATCATTGCCAGTTCTGACCCTTGCTTGTCCGCTGCAACTTTCACGACTTGTAGTTAAGTCGATATTCAGTAGAATAAATAGGATTACGCTCGTAAAAAAAAATTCAACTGCAAGGCTTCCATGGAAATAACCCTCACGCTACTGATCCTGCTGATCGCTATCATCCTCTTTGCTACAGAGTGGATTCGCATGGATCTGGTCAGCCTCATGGTCCTTTTGGCTGTTGCCTTGACCGGGCTGGTCACACCGGAAGAAGCCTTCTCCGGATTCAGCAACCCAGCCGTCATAACCGTCGCCGCCATGTTCGTCCTCGGCGCAGGGATTTCCTACACCGGAGCAATCTCCACCCTCGGTGAGCACCTGATCCGCATGACCGGTCACAACCAGACCTTGATGATCGCCGCGATCATGGGTGTCGTCGCCTTCTTTTCGGCCTTCATCAACAACATCGGCGCCACCGCGGTGTTGATGCCGATTGTCATCATGATGGCCCGCAGAACCAAACTTCCGGCCAGCAAACTCCTCATCCCGCTCGCTTTCGGCTCTCTGCTTGGCGGAGTCTGCACCTTAATCGGCACACCTCCGAACATCCTCATCAACACCTTGCTTCAGCAATACACCGGAGAAGGTTTCCGAGTGTTCGACTTCACCCCGCTCGGCCTCATCCTGCTTGCCTGCGGCATCAGCTACATGGCCTTTTTCGGCCATAAACTTCTGCCTAACCGTAAGTCGGGCAGCTTGACAGAAGCCTACCAGGTCAAGGAGTACATCACCGAAGTCGAGATTTTGGAAGGTTCGCCTCTTCACGGTAAATCGATCAGCCAGAGTCTCCTTGAGCGTGAGCTCAACATGAAGGTACGAGCCCTGTTACGTGACAAACAAAAGTTTCCGCAACCGAAACGCAACCGTAAATTATTAACGGGAGACATTCTCTTCCTCGAAGGGGATCCTGAAGGAATTTTGAAGGTCAGGAAAGAGAAGGGCCTATCCGTAGTTCAGGAACGAGACAACCCCCTTCCCGGAACCTCGGATAAGAAAATCGTCGTGGTTGAAGCCTCGTTGACCACGACCAGCGATATGGTCGGCAAAACATTACGCCAGGAACGCTTCGCCGACACGCACGGCTTAACCGTGCTGGCTATCTGGCGCAGCGGCGCACCGGTCGTTCGAAAAATTGACCACGTTATTCTGCGTTTTGGTGATGTTTTGCTGTTGCAGGGGCCCGAGGAGAAAGTGCGTCACCTCGCCCAGGGGCATGGTTTCCTGGTCCTGGGAGGCGTTGATCCGGTTTCCTACCGTCCGCGAAGGGCTCCGATTGCCGTAGCCACGATAACCGGTGTCATTCTGCTAAGTGTCACCGGCACAACTCCGATCGTCATTGCAGCGACACTCGGTGGACTGACCATGATCATGACCCGATGCCTGACCGTCAAGGAGGCTTACGACAGTATCGATTGGCCGATCCTTATGTTGATTGCAGGCACCCTTCCCTTAGGCCATGCCATGCAGAATAGTGGCGCGGCGGCCTTACTGGCGGGGTTCATTATCGAGGGGGTCGGCTCGTATGGACCGTGGGTTGTTCTGGGCGCGGTCTTCCTGATCACCTTCTGTCTGACCGAAGTCATGAG
>SBFN01000222.1 GCA_006226895.1 Deltaproteobacteria bacterium
GTGGTTTTCTCCACTTCTATCTGGCGAACCTTGTAGAAAGGAAACGCTTCCCCCACCGTAGGCATACAACCGGTTGTCGGCAAGCTCAGGGCAACGAGCAGCATCAGAGTTGCTAAAGGGCGTAGAATAAGCATTGACGATCTCCTTGTTGTTTGAGGATATCAATTGACGGGAAAAGTAACAACATCCGTTCAGTTCTCTCACCAGAGCCACAGAGGACACAAAGAATGTCTGAATTACTTATGGTTTTCTCTGAGTCCCCTGTGACTCTGCGGAGAGGGTTGGTTGATTTACTAATCTTGCTTGCGCTGCCGATAAGCCTCGGCAATTCCACCCCCGGACGTCTCACGATAAATAGACGGTAAAGCCTTGCCGGTCTCTTTCATGACAAGTGTTATTTCGTCAAAAGTGATCTTGTGCTCACCGCCTGAGAGTAAAGCGAAATGACAGCAGCTTAAAGCTCGGGTCGCGGCATGTGCATTGCGTTCTATGCAGGGGATCTGCACCAGACCATTGACCGGATCACAGGTCAGACCGAGGTGATGTTCCAGACCCATCTCTGCAGCATATTCAATCTGCCGCACCGTGCCGCCGTGTAATTGGGTCGCTGCCGCTGCGGCCATAGAGCAAGCCGTCCCAACCTCGCCCTGGCAACCAACCTCCGCCCCCGAAATTGAAGCGTTGTGCTTAACCAGGTTACCGACCAGCCCGGCCGTTGCCAACGCTCGCAGAATGTCTTGCCTGCTGCAATCGAGGCTTTCGCTCAAGTATCGCAAAACCGCCGGCAAAACGCCACTGCCGCCACAGGTCGGCGCAGTGACGATAGTGCCGCCGGAAGCATTCTCTTCAGAAACAGCCAGGGCATAGGCCCAGAGCAGGCCATTGCGTTTAAAATCCGGACCGTAAAGTGAGGCTTTGCGATGAAAAGCCTGGGCCTTGCGCGCCACGCCCAAGCCACCGGGGAGCACCCCAACATGACTCAGCCCACGCTCGACAGACTCTGACATGACGTCCCAGATCCCGTCGAGGAAAGGATAGATGGCCTCCCCTTCACAGTCGGCCACATACTCCCAGCACGACTCTCCCGTTTCTGCAGAGCGCCTCAGGATGGATTCCATACTGCTCAGAGCGTAAACATCCTCGCTCGAGATCTCTTTCCCTGCCTCCTGAAGAGCACCGCCACCGACGCTGTAGACATCCCATTTTTCGAGAACGCGGCCATCTCCTGCCAGAGCCTCAAAGTACATCCCGTTGGGGTGAAAAGACAGTTCAGTCTCCGGCCGCCAGAGAATCTCACAGGCGCGGGGCGCAAAAGCATCCTCCAGCGCCCTGTCGGTCAGGTGTCCTCTGCCGGTTGCGGCCAGGCTGCCAAAGAGCGTGACCCGGAATGATGCGGCATCGACATGACGCGCAAGAAATTGCTCAGCGGCCTTACGCGGTGCCATGGTGTGGCTACTGGATGGGCCGGTGCCGATTCGGTACAGCTCTCTGAGTGATTTCACGGTGGCGCCTCCCTTGTCAGGGCTGATTTAACCAATCTTTGCTCGGCTCGGCGACGAAAGACATCTCTTCACCAAGAGTCGGGTGGCGAATCGACATCTCGCGGGCATGCAAGGCAATTGCGTCGTCCCCGAAAGCCTGCCTGGAGCCATAACGACGATCACCAAGAATCGGGAAGCCGCGATGACTGAACTGGACCCGAATCTGATGATGACGTCCTGTTTCCAGGGCGATTTCAACGAGACTGACGCCATCAACATAGTTGAGGCGTTTATAGCTTAAACGTGCTTCTTTACCTGCCGGAGCAGCGACCACGCGAGAATTGAACTCGTCCCGTTCGAGCTGATCGATAAATTGCCCCTGAGGAGGGACTTCACCGGCAACCTGTGCCCAATAGCTTTTGCGTGGCCGGCGGCTGCGGATCTCTTCAGAAAGCCGCGACGCGGCCTTGCTGGTGCGGGCCAGAACCACAATACCCGAAGCCGGGCGGTCAAGTCGATGCACCAGGCCGAGAAAAACATTGCCCGGCTTGTCGTATTTCTCTTTCAACCAGGCCTTGGCTTCCTCAAGCAGGGTGGTGCGTCCGGTCTGGTCACCCTGCACCAGCTGGCCGGCAGGCTTGTTGACCACCAAAAGGTGATTGTCTTCGTAGAGGATCTCCATACAAACGCTACATCCTGAGTTGAGTAAGAAAGTAAAAATCGATGACGAGTGATTCTGCAAAAATGATAAGCGCCAATCCGATGAATGGTAAAAGCCGGGCGCGCTCCCCTTTGCGGGCCTTATAACCTCTAACTATTTCAGTGATCAGTAGGGCCAGGGCCACCAGAGGACTCAGCAAAAAAAGATACAACACAGTAAGCATGGCATCGTCGGTCTGATTCCAACCGCCGAGCATATCGTTTGAACCCGCTACCAGGAGTAAAATCAGGGCCTGCGGCAAGATCATTGCGGTCACACGGAAAAAAGGCATCACACTTCCGGAAGGAAATCTTCTCGGACCGGAGAGAAAACCTCGATCGCGACAGAGTCTTCGACAGCCATTGCTTTGTGTTCAACACCCCCTGCAATACACCAACTGTCACCCGGTTTAACCTGATGGGTCTCTTCACCGATTGTCAGCTCGATCTCTCCGCTGACAAGGTATCCGGTCTGTTCATGAGGATGGCTATGCCTGGGGAGATCGGCCCCCTGCTCCAGCCTGAACTCTGCCATCAGGGTTCTATCGCCATAGACCAAGGTCTTCTGCTTGATCTTTTCCAG
>SBFN01000024.1 GCA_006226895.1 Deltaproteobacteria bacterium
AGGGCCAGTTTGTCGCTTAATAACGCAACGATCGGGTAAGAAGAGATGGCAAGTCTTAAAGACATAAAAAAACGAATAGGCACGGTCAAGAACACTCAGCAGATCACCAAGGCCATGAAAATGGTTTCGGCGGCGAAGCTGCGGCGTGCTCAGGAGGCAGTTGTCGCTGCACGTCCTTACGCGGACAAGATGGCCGACGTCCTCTCCAGTCTGGCAGTGCGTGATGAGGCCGATAGTCATCCCTTGTTGGAGGAACGTGGCAAGGGCAAGGCATTGGTCGTGCTGGTCACAGGTGACCGTGGTCTCTGTGGCGGCTTTAACACCAATATCTCCAAGACCGCTGAGCGATTTATCCGCGAAAAGCAAGAAGACTTTGAGAGCTACGAATTGCTCATTGTCGGCCGTAAGGGCAATGAATATCTCAAGCGCCGTGCGGGGATGGAGATCGCCAAGGTCCATGAGAACCTGATTGGTACTAGCCAGGTCTCCTATCCGGTTGGCGCCTTGCTTGGCCAGGAAGTCATTGATCTCTACCGCAATGGTGAATACGACGGCGTATTTTTGATTTATAACGCCTTCCAAAGCGCCATGACTCAGGTTCAGACGGTAACACAACTCTTGCCAATCGTTGCCAAACAGGTGGACGAGGTTTCTCAAGTTACTGATTATATCTACGAGCCGAACGCTGCCGAGGTATTGGATGAGATCCTTCCGAAACATATCGAAGTGCAGATTTTCCGCTCCTTGCTCGAATCTTCAGCTTCGGAACATGGTGCGCGGATGACGGCCATGGACAGTGCCAGCAAGAACGCTTCGGAAATGATCGGCAAGCTGACCCTGATGTACAACCGTGCACGCCAGGCAGCGATTACCACCGAATTGTCGGAGATCGTCTCCGGTGCCGAGTCAATTAAAGCTTAAGTATTCAACGAAAAATATAAGAACAACCCACCCGCAACCCGAGTGGGCAAAATGGAGGAACGGTTCATCATGAATAAAGGACGCATCACACAGGTCATCGGCCCGGTTGTCGACGTCGAATTTGAAGCTGGCAAGCTGCCCGAGATCTATCACGCGCTTAAGGTGACCAATCCGTCGGTTGAGGGAGTGGAACCTGGTTCTGGAAGTTGCCCAGCATCTTGGTGAAAATACAGTACGTACCATCGCTATGGACGCTACCGACGGTCTGGTTCGCGGTCAGGATGTACTCGATACCGGCAATCAGATCGTTATGCCGGTTGGCCCCAAAACCCTCGGCCGGATCATGAACGTTGTCGGCGAGCCGATTGATCAAGCTGGTCCGATTGGCAACGAGACAGAATGGGGCATCCACCGCGCTGCTCCTGAGTTCACCGAGCAGTCAACCAAAGTCGAAGCTTTTGAAACAGGTATCAAGGTTGTCGACTTGCTCGCTCCTTATGCCCGTGGCGGCAAGATCGGTCTGTTCGGCGGCGCCGGTGTTGGCAAGACCGTTCTTATCATGGAGCTGATCAACAACATCGCCAAGCAGCACGGCGGTTACTCGGTTTTCGCCGGTGTTGGTGAGCGTACCCGTGAAGGTAACGACCTCTGGCATGAGATGAAGGATTCAGGCGTTCTCGATAAGGCGGCTCTGGTCTACGGCCAGATGAATGAGCCTCCGGGAGCCCGTGCCCGTGTTGCACTGTCGGCACTGACCGTTGCTGAATACTTCCGTGACGAAGAAGGTCAGGACGTTCTGCTCTTCGTTGACAATATCTTCCGTTTCACCCAGGCAGGTTCTGAGGTTTCGGCGCTGCTTGGCCGTATCCCTTCAGCGGTTGGTTACCAGCCTACCCTGGCCACTGAGATGGGTGAGCTACAGGAACGTATTACCACAACCAGTAAAGGATCGATCACTTCGGTTCAGGCGATCTACGTCCCTGCTGATGACTTGACCGACCCTGCACCAGCTACCGCTTTTGCCCACCTCGACGCAACCACGGTTCTTTCCCGTCAGATTGCCGAGCTTGGTATCTACCCTGCGGTCGACCCGCTCGATTCCACCAGCCGGATCCTTGACCCTCAGGTTATCGGTGATGAGCATTACAAGTGTGCTCGTGACGTTCAGTACATATTGCAGCGCTATAAAGACCTGCAGGACATCATCGCGATCCTCGGTATGGACGAGCTCTCCGAAGATGACAAACTGACCGTATCTCGTGCCCGTAAGATTCAAAAATTCCTCTCCCAGCCGTTTTTCGTGGCAGAGACCTTTACCGGATCTCCAGGCAAATACGTGGAACTGAAGGACACCATCAAAGGTTTCCGTGATCTGGTTGACGGCAAGTACGACGATATCCCGGAGCAGGCCTTTTATCTGGTTGGTACGATTGAAGAGGCTCTGGAAAGAGCCCAGGAAATGGCGGCATAATCAGATAAATTCCGGCATAAAGGAATAAATAGGCATGGCAGAAAAGCTTAAATTGGAAATGGTGACACCTTACAAGCGTGTGTTGTCGGAAGAGGTTGATGAAGTCACCGCTCCCGGCACGATCGGCGAGTTCGGTGTGCTTCCCGACCATACGTCCCTGCTGACCACATTGAAGGTTGGTGAATTAACCTATAAACAGGGCGGCGAGACGTTTTACGTTGCTGTTAACTGGGGTTATGTGGAAGTTGAAGACAATGTTATGACCGTGTTGGTCGAAACTGCTGAGCCGGCTGATCAGATTGATGTGGAACGTGCCAAGGCCGCTCTCAGTCGCGCAGAGGAAGCGCTCAAGACACTTACAAGCGAAGATAAAGAGTTCAAGATCATGGAGTGTGCTCTGGAACGTGCATTAATTCGTGTCCAGGTGGCGAGTAAGAAAGTCCACTGATGTTGAATTGAAATAACGAAAAAAGGGCGACTCGCAAGAGTCGCCCTTTTTTGTTGAGTATGTCAGGTTGTGTTTTTATGGATTAATTGGTGTTCTGGTCATTGCAAGTTTCATGAAAAATAGATTCTTAAGGGGGGATCGCAGAGAAGCCCCCTAGCTGGCCACAAGAGACGCGAAACAAGCCACCCCTTGCCATACAACCTAAAGCAAAAGAATATTGATCGTGACGCAAATATGGAAGCCTTTTTTCGCGCAACCCTGTAAGCTTTCTCACTTTTCAACGGAAGTATGTGTCAATAAAGAAGTAAAAAGTAATGACACAACTAACCGTAATAATAAAGGACCTGATATGTTTTTGAGAGAGCTTGCGGGAAATATGAGCCGCAACATACCCCCCCACTAGTGTCCCAAGTAAAACACTCATGCCCTCCTGCCATGCAATGACGCCACGGTAGATAAATAAAACAATTGCGATCAGCGATATGGCAGACGACACAAGGAGTTTCAGGCCATTCATAGTATTAATGTTTGAATAACCTGCCAGTGCCAGATAGCTGAGAACAATTATTCCTAAACCAGCATTAAAAAACCCTCCATAGATACATATCCCCAGCAGCAGGAGAACCAGCAATAAGCGGCCTATGATCGAGGCATGTTGGTGATATAAAGCAAAGTTTTTTAAAGAACTGTTAAGTTTTCCGCCGAAAATAAATAGTAGCGTTGCAAATAATAGGAGCCAGGGAATGATGACACGAAATACAGATTCTGGAGTCTGAAGCAGCAGCCAGGCACCCGCAATACCACCCGCTAGGCTTACCAGAAGAATGAACGGCAATTCTCTCTTGTGGGCGTACAGATCTTTACGGAATGCAAAAGCACCGCTCAAATAACCAGCACAGGAAGCAAAAGTGTTGGTGGCATT
>SBFN01000153.1 GCA_006226895.1 Deltaproteobacteria bacterium
CGCAGCGCCTGGAAAACCCTGGTCGCCGGATGAATCCGCTGTGGCCCCTTGCCTGCCGGCACGACCCGACTGATCATATCCGCCAGCTGCAACGTGGTGACAAAAGGAACCTTCTCACGATCGGTGACAATGGCCCGGGCAATTTTTCCGGCCCAGCGTTCCTCGCCATAATCACGAAAGATTCTCTTCAATTCATCAGCCTCGGCTTCTGCAACCACTGTTGCGGCAGAAACACCCTCTTTCGGGTTCATACGCATATCTAGCGGCCCGTCCTCACGGAAAGAGAACCCGCGCTCCGGGCTGTCGATCTGATGGGAAGAAACGCCCAGGTCCAGCAGGATTCCATCAACGGCAGCAATCTCCAACTGGTCAAGTTGCGTACACATGTCTGAGAAATTCCCCTGTCGCAAAACAACTCTTTCTCCAAAAGAAGCCAATTTATTTTGCGCTGCAGCAAGAGCTTCCGCATCTCGGTCCATGCCAATCAAGACGCCATCGGGTGAACTCGCCTCGAGAATCAACCGGGCATGACCCGCACCACCAAGGGTGCCATCCAGGTAAACACCGCCGCTATGTGGCTGAAGGTATTGCATCACCTCTTCGGCCATCACCGACACATGCTTGAACCCACCCGAAGACATAACTAAAGCCCTAAATCGAAACGCTTCTGTCGATCCTCAGCCAGACGCTGCTCAGCTTCGGCGAGCATTTCGATATATCGTGTCTTGTTCCAGATCTGGATTTTTTGCGCGCCACCGACGATGACAACATCACGCACGCCGTCCGTATCCAACTGGCAATACTCTCGCAAGGATTGCGGCAACTGGATTCGGCCCTGCTTATCAAAGGTGCAATGTGTTGCTGGAGTGACGGTTGTAAAATAGAGGTCTTCGCGAAACTGGTCGTTCGGAAGCTGTGCGAATTTTTCGAGGAAGCCCTCCCATTCGGAGAGCGGGTAGGCGACGATACCGCAACGGTCCTGAGTGACAACCAGAACATCTTCCTGGCTACTCTCTTTCAGCTGCTCACGGAACTTGGCTGGAATACTGGCCCGCCCCTTTGCATCGATTGAATTATAATAAACGCCCTGAAATCCCATTTGGCCCTCTTTGGCCTAAAATTACACTATTCACCACCTTCTGGGCAAATATAGTCGCCATCCTGGGGTCTGTCAAGAATTTATTTCATTTTTTTAGGGGGTTAGGGCATTTGCGGAGGTGCCAGAACAGCTTATTTGCAGGTGACTTCAAGGGTCTTCTGAGAGAGCCAAAAAGGGCCCTCAAGCACAATCTTTTATTTTTCAAGGAGATAGCAGGGATACTTAAGGATCCGCATTAACCACAAAGACCGGAAGAACGTTGCGCAACGCCAGAAAAACAGAGCTCTGGTCGCTAAAGTTGCAATCACACCCCATCGTACCTTGAAGAACTCTCCTGATCTTTAGGAACGGGAAGTTGCACTTCAATTTGTTCAATCCGGCGATCTTCAACCTCGCGAGCAGTAAACAGGACGCCGTTCACTTCACAGCTCGCCCCGACCTCTGGAATACTGCCCAGGGAGTTGAGGAGGAAGCCTGCCAGGGTATTGACATGCTCTTCCGAGAGATTCAGCCCGAAACGTTTATTGATGTAACGAATCGCGACACTGCCATCAATCAGGTAACGGTTGGGACCGAGAGCGTTAACGAGGATATCCTCCTCATCATACTCATCCTGAATCTCTCCAACAATCTCTTCAACGATGTCCTCAAGAGTGCAGATACCTTCGACTCCGCCATACTCATCGACAACCATGGCAAGGTGCAGATGCTTGCGACGAAAGGCCTGCATCAGCGTTTCAATCGGCTTGGCCTCAGGAACGAAAAACGGTGGACGCGCCAACTCCCGCAAAGAGAACTGCTCCGGCTTATCAAAATAGCTCAAAACATCCTTCGAATGAATCACTCCGACCACGTGGTCGAGACTACCGTCATAGACGGGGAACCGCGAATGTCGGGCCTGAGCGGTCATCTGCGCAACATCCCTGAAATCAGCGTCCACGGAGATGCCGACAACTTCAGTACGTGGCACCATAACGTCGCGAACACGAATTTCCGAGAGGTCGAAAATACCGTGCAGCATGCGTCTCTTATCCTTGCCGACCACCCCGGCATCTTCGCCGAATTCGATAATTGAGCGTATTTCATCCTCAGAGATCAACGGCGTCTGCTCTTCTCCTCTCAGGAAACGGGTCAGCAAGCCGGAGATACCACTGACCACGGCGGTCACAGGTCGCAGCAGCCACATAAAGAAACGTATGGGTTGCAATACGCGAAAAGAAAGCTTTTCAGGGTAGGTTGCGGCGTAAGTCTTTGGGCAGACTTCCGAGAAAATCAGTAATAACGGGGTAAGAATCAGGATTGTCATTAATTCGCCGCCATGCCCGAACAGATCGAGAAAAAGAGCGGTGGCGAAAACCGAGAGCATGATATTGACCAGGTTGTTGCCGACCAGAATAGCGCTCAGCAAATCATCTGGTTTGGAAAGCAGTGTCTCAAGACGCTTCGCGCCCGGACGCTCTTTCTCCGCAAGATACTTGATCCGTAAACGGTCCATCGACATCAGCGCTGTTTCGGAACTGGAGAAAAAGGCCGAGAAGATAAAGAGGACAAAGATTCCCAGAACGTGCAGCCATTGATCTGTGGTCATCGGGTTAAATCACCTGTTGTTTCGTAAGGATACGTCTTTAAAGGATATTAACTGACTCG
>SBFN01000023.1 GCA_006226895.1 Deltaproteobacteria bacterium
CTCTACGTGGCCAACGTCTCAGAAGACGATCTTGTTGGTGAACACCCATTTGTTGATCGACTCAAGGAGCATGCTGCAAATGAAGGGGCTGAAATCGTTATTATCTGCGGCAAAATAGAGTCAGAGATAGCCGAACTGGCAGAGGACGAGAAAACAGAATTTCTCGGTGAGCTCGGTCTCGATGAGTCTGGCCTGGATCGGATGATTCATGCCGGTTACAGTCTCTTAGGGCTGATTACTTATTTTACAGCAGGGGTCAAGGAGGTACGTGCGTGGACCGTCAGTGAAGGCGCCTGTGCGCCTCAAGCTGCTGGAGTGATCCACACTGATTTTGAGAAAGGCTTTATTCGCGCTGAGGTGATCGGCTACGAGGATTTCGTCTCTTCAAAAGGTGAATCAGGAGCCAAGGAAAAGGGGCTGATGCGCCTGGAAGGCAAGGAATATATCGTCAAGGACGGTGATGTCATGCACTTCCGTTTTAATGTCTAAATAAACGGATGGCAGAGACCGGATCCTGAGGCAGGATCCATGGACAGCCCCTGTCTTCTGTTTTAATAAAAATCCGTTGCCTCGTGGTACGGGGTGTGGTAGAAAACAAAGTTCTTTAGAAGGAAGCATACAGGATGCTTCCGCTCCTTGCTCCGCTTGGCGGGGCTAATAACTCAAGAGGAGGTTTTATGCGAACCTACGAATCAATCTTCATCGTACACCCGGACGTTGTCGGGGACGATCAGACTGCCCTCATCGACAAGTACAAAACGATCTTGTCTGATCAGGGTGCTGACGTTCTCAAAGTTGAAAACTGGGGAACCCGGACACTGGCCTACCAGGTCAAGAAGCAGTCTAAAGGCTGTTACGTTCTGGTGATCTTTGACGCCGAGCCGACTGTTATTGCCGAGTACGAGCGCCGCATGCGCATCGACGAAAAGGTAATCAAGTTCCAGACCATTATTCTGGAAGGTGGTTACGAGGCGCCTCCTGTTGTTGAGACTGCACCCGAAGAAACCCCCGCAGAAGATGCTGAGGTGACTGAAGCTGCCAGCGAAGCCCCTGCAGAAGCAAAAGCTGCTGCCGAGGAAACAACAGAAAAATCTTAACACTCGAATCAACCTTAAAACGATGAAGAAGGAGATATAGTCATGGCATATGAAGGAAATCGCAGCGGTGGACCCCGTCGGCGTTATGGCCGTCGCAAAGTTTGCCGTTTCTGTGCCGATAAGAAAGCAACGATCGACTACAAAGATATCCGTTCACTGCGTTACTTTATTTCCGAGCGTGGCAAGATTACTCCACGGCGGATTTCCGGTACCTGTGCGGATCATCAGAGAAAGTTGACAGAAGCAATCAAGCGCGCACGTAATATCGCGTTGCTGCCTTTCACCGCAAGCCACTCTCTCGAGAGAGGTTCATCGCAGCGCTAGCTCGATGATGACGCAGCGAGGACTTTACGTTGTTCTCGGCACGATAGCCGGGTATGCGTTGTTCGGAACCTTTGCCGCTCTGGGTTTTGCTGCTGTTGCAGTGAACCTCTTCACGCCCCTACCGGCAGCTTTTGTTGGCATGCGTGTTGGCTCAGCAGCCGCAGGAGTGACAGTTGCATTGACTGCGCTCTTGGTACTGCTAACAGCGGATTCAGCCTCGTCCGCCATGTACCTGGTTCAGTTTGGTATTCCGGGTGTTGCATTGCCATGGTTGCTGAACCGGGGGGTCGCCTGGGATAAGGCTGCAGTTACTGTTCTGTGGGCCATGGTGGCGGCGAGCGTTTGCGGCTTGCTGGTTGTCTCAGCTGCCTCCGGACAGTCGCCCCTGGCAACAGTCAGTGATCTGATCGGCAAGGAAATTGTCCAGACCACGACGATCATGCAGGACATGTTTGCTGACGCAGACCTTCCTGCAGCCCAGAAGCGCGAGGTAGGGCTGGCGATAGAGAATATGGCCAGCTTCCTGCAAAAGGCTTATCCGGGGATTTCGATCACCGTCAGTGGCCTTATGATCGTCGGCCTGATCTTTCTGCTGTCGCTGCTGGCACGAGGTCGTTATACTGTTCCAGGCAGAGCCTTTCCAGAGTGGAAGTCACCTGAATGGCTGGTCTGGATACTGATAGCTGCCGGTTTCCTGGTTGCATTTGTTGAAGGGATAGCTGGAACCTTTGCCCTGAATCTGCTGGTGATTCTGTTGCCGGTCTATTTTCTGCAAGGTCTGGCTGTTATCGATTGTTTTTTTCGCCGCAAGGCTTTTTCGCCGATCATCAGAACAGTCGGCTACCTGTTGGTTACGTTGGTTAATCCGTTACCGATGGTTGTCACTGGCATTGGCGTTTTCGACTTGTGGGCTGATTTTCGCAAACCAAAAGAACCTGAATCATAAAGATTTTGGGAGGATAAAAAGATGGATGTCATTCTGACTGAAAATGTTAAAAATCTCGGGACCATTGGTGAAGTGGTCAAGGTCAAGCCTGGTTACGGTCGTAATTACCTGGTCCCCCAGGGCCTGGCTGTTGAGGCGAGTGAGGCTAAGCTCAAAGAGCTTGAGCATCACAAGCGTCAGCTGAATCGCAAGGCTGAGAAGCTGAGCCAGGAAGCTGCTGACGTCAAGGCACGGATTGAGGCTGTTGAGTGCACTTTTGTGCATAAAGCAAGTGAAGAAGGCAAGCTGTTCGGCTCGGTAACCTCTATGGAAATCGCTGAAAGCCTCGCTAGCCAGGGTATTGAAATCGATCGCCGCAAAATCCTGCTTGAGCAGCC
>SBFN01000172.1 GCA_006226895.1 Deltaproteobacteria bacterium
CAGAGGTGAAAAAACCATGCTCAGCAGGTGTTAAATCTCCTTTACTCCGCTGCCATAGCTTGCTAACATCTCCGGCTAATTACTGCCCGTCTGTGGATTCTACCTGGGCACGATGAATTGAACAGTTTGTTAGAGGGTCAGGGCGCTGCAACCGCTCTTTCAGTATCGACTCCCCAATGAAAATAAAACGTATCGAAATTACTGGTTTTAAGTCGTTTGTCGAGCGCACTGTCCTTGATTTTGACGATGGCATTACCTCGATCGTTGGCCCGAACGGCTGCGGCAAGAGTAATGTGGTTGATGCAATTCGCTGGGTCATGGGGGAGCAGAACGCCCGCTATCTGCGCGGTAAATTGATGGAAGATGTTATCTTCGGCGGGAGTGAAAACCGCAAGCCCCTCGGCATGGCCGAAGTGTCCCTGATTATGGATAATTCATCCGGTCTGGCACCGGCTGCTTTCCGCGAATACTCTGAAATTCAGATTACCCGGCGCCTCTACCGCAACGGCGAGAGCGAGTACCTGCTGAATAAGTCCTCTTGCCGTCTTCTCGACATCACAGAGCTTTTCATGGACACGGGGGTGGGTAACCGCGCTTATTCGATTATAGAGCAGGGCAAGATCGGCATGATTATCAATGCCAAGCCTGAAGATCGCCGTGGTCTGATCGAAGAGGCTGCCGGCGTCACCAAGTTCAAGGCCCGCAAAAAGTCTGCTCTCCGAAAAATAGATGCAACCCGTCAGAACCTGTTACGTCTCGGTGACATCGTCAGCGAGGTGCGGCGGCAAATGAACAGTCTGAAGCGACAAGCTCAACGGGCGCAACGTTTCCGTGAATTTCGCGAAGAGTTGCGTGGGCTGGAGCTGCAGTTTGGTTTGCGGAAGCATGCGGAATTGAGCGAAAGGGCCAGGCAGGTGGTCAGCTCTGCTGAAGAGCAAACCGGGCAGGTTGACAGCGCGACCCGACGGCTTGAGCAGGCGGAACTTGATCTTGCGCAGGCGCGTTTAACTCATACCGAGCGTGATAGGGAGGCGACCCAGGGTCAGACCGGAGTGTTTCATCTGACCGGCGAGATCCAGCGCATTGAAAGCCGCCTGGAATTCGGTGCGAAAGAGATAGAGACTCTTGATCGGCAGCAGGAAAAGATCGCTGCCGAGCTGACCGATAGCGACCGGCGCTTTGCCACCTCTGTGCAGGAAGAGGAGGGCTTGCGTCAAAATCAGCAGGACCAAAGCCGAGTTTTTGTCGAGGAAGAGGCCAGACTGGCTGCGAGTGAAGATGTTCTCCTTGATCTGACAGAGCAGGAAGAGAGCCTTGGCCTTCAGTTGGAGCAGGCGAGGCAGAAGCTTTATCATCTGCTCGCTGAGTTGACCCGCATGAGCAGCCAGCAGGAAGAGGCTGATCGGCGCCTTGCCGTTCTGGCCGATCTGAGCGACCGCAACCGCCAGGAGGCCGTAGCGGTGACCGGTCAGCTTGAGCGCCTGCAGAACAACAGCAGCAGTCTCGCGGGAGCTCTTGAAGTTATCGAGAAAGAACGTGGCGATCTGGTTGTACAGCGGCAACAGCTACAGGAACGTCAGGTTCACCTTAAGGAGCAGGTCGAGCAGGTCGAGAACGAGTTGCTGCACCGTCGGGAAGAATTCAGCCGTCAACGCTCCCGGCTGGAATCCCTGCAACAGCTCGAACGCAATCTGGAGGGCTACGGTCGCGGCGTTAAGGCTCTGCTCTCTGAAGCACAGCACAAGGCCCGGATGAAGGGTTTGGTTGCCGACATCCTTGATGTCCCGGCACGTTACGAGACAGCTATAGAAGCAGTTCTTGGCGAACGTGTTCAGGCTTTGCTGCCCGACAACCTGGAGAGCACCCGGCAGGCGTTGGCGTACTTGAGTGACAACGAAGGGCGTTGTACCTTCCTTCTGCCTGAAAGTCCGGCAGCCGATGCCCCAAAGATGCCGGGCGGAACAGCTCTCGTTGGCCTGGTGAAGGGGCGCAGCGGTTTCCAGGAGGTTGTCTCCCGTCTGATTTCAGGGGCTTATCTGGTCGAAGACCTGGCTGACTATTTCACGCAGAAGCTACCCTTTGGTGTCACACTCGTGACCGAGGATGGCAACCTTTTGACCCATCGAGGCGAGGTGACAGGTGGTGGTCGTCAGGCGCTTGATCAAGGGTTGCTGCATAAGAAGCGTGAGATGAAGGAGCTGGAAAAACAGGTCAAGACCTTGGATGCAGAGGTGACCTCGCTGAACCAGCGCCGCGAAACCTTGCGCGACGAAGCCCAGGCGACGGAGATTTCCCTGCGGCGCACTGAGCAGGAACTGCATCATCAGGAAATTCGCGTGGTTGATAGCCGTAAAGACCTTGACGGCCTGCAGCAGGAAGACGCCCGCCTCCAGGAACGCATCGAAGTCCTCAGCCTCGAGGAAGAGCAACTTCACGAGGAACATGAAACCTTGCAGGCGACTTTGCGGACCTCCAAGGACACGCGCGTTTCGAGCGAAGGGGAAAAACGCGAGCTGGAAGCTCTTGTCACCCGCTTGCAGGAAGAACTCCAGACCTTGCGAGAGCAGGGCAACGAGGCGCGTCAGGGTGTGACGACATTGAAGGTCAGCCTGGCAAGTCTGCGAGAGCGTGAAGAGAGCAGTCGTAATGCTCTTGAGCGCCTTGCCCGCTTGCGGGAGGAGCTAGGCCAGAGGCAGGTTGCTCTCAAACATGACGCTGTTGAAGCTGTTGAGAAACAGGTCTCCCTTCGGAGTGAAGCTGAAGAGCTGAAAGTGGAGATGGAGGTCCTCTATCGCAAGCGCGTTGAGCAGGAAGGTTCCCTTGCCGGTTTACGGGAACGCTTTGAAGAGAGTCGTCAGGAAATTGAACGTCGCGAGAGTGAACTCAAGCAGCTTCGCTCAAGGGCTCAGGAGCTGCGAGAAGATCTGACTTCACAGCAGATGCAGAGCCGGGAGTTGCAGCTTGAAATCGAACATATGCAACAGGCTTTCCTGGATCGACATAGAATCGATTTGAACGACCCCGAGGTGGCCGACAGCCTTGATGCGGCGTTTGATGAGGGCGCTGCTGAAGAACGTCGTGACTATCTGCAGAAACGTATCGATGATATTGGCGAGGTCAACCTGATGGCCATCGATGAGTTCCAGGAGCTTGAAGAGCGGTACAGCTTCCTGAGTGAGCAGCAGGAGGATCTGCAGACTTCTCTGGAGGGCCTGCAGGCCGCGATATCCAAGATCAACCGAACCACCCGCAAACGTTTCCGGGAAACTTTTGATCTGGTCAATGAACGCTTCCGGGAGCTCTTCCCACAACTCTTTAACGGCGGTCAGGCTGAACTGGTCCTGACCGATGAAAGTGATCTTTTGGAGACGGGCATCGAGGTGGTTGCTCAGCCGCCAGGCAAGAAACTGCAGAATGTAACCTTGCTGTCCGGTGGTGAAAAGGCTTTGACAGCCGTTGCCATGATCTTCTCTATTTTCCAGATCAAGCCGTCCCCGTTCTGTTTGCTTGATGAAGTTGATGCCCCGCTGGATGACGCCAACATCGGGCGTTTCAATGATATCGTTGCGACCATGGCGAAGACGTCGCAATTCATCATCATTACCCACAACAAACGGACCATGGAAATTGCCGACAACCTCTATGGAATCACCATGGAGGAGCCCGGAATGTCAAAGCTTGTCTCTGTGTGCATGAAAGAGGTCGCTTAAGTTATGCCTTTCAAGACCTTGTTGAATGCACTGGTGGAGCGTGTCCCCGGAGCCCAGGGGGCGATTATCGCTGACTGGGAAGGTGAGTCAGTTGATCAGGTCGGTATCATGGATGATTATGACCTCAAGGTGATTGGTGCGCACAAGGGAGTCATTCTGCATAGCATGCGGGACGTGGTTGATCGGCTCGGTGATGACGACCTCAAAGAGATCGTTATCACAACCAAGCAGGCACAGACGGTTATCATGCCGGTGACTGAAGACTATTATCTGGTGTTGACCCTGGACCGCTCTGACATGTTGGGTCGGGCTCTGCTGGAAGCCAGACGCTGTATTCATGCGCTCTATCAGGAAATTGTCTAATCTTATGATGAGAGAAAGAGTTGCAGGATAGCTCTTTAAATATCCACTCTTAAGCCGTCTGTTGATGATTCTATAGCAGACTGTTTTTTTATCTGCGTCAGGACAGGTTATGAAATTCGAACTCTGGTTACAAAAAATTGCTGACTTCCTCGTAGCCGCAGGCGTCGCACCCGAAGATGGTCAGATGGCTGCACTGGCCTTGGTTTACCTGGTGCTGACATTCTGCTCGCTTGGAATCGTTGTTCTGCTTTTGAGAAGAAATCTGCGGACTCGGAAGGCTGCTGCCGAGCCTCAGGATGATGCTCCCGTGGAGACTCCGGAGGCCGCTGGTGAGGCTGCAGAAAGCGCTGAAGTCGCTGTTCCCTCTGAACCGACCGCTGCTGAAGAAGCCCCGGTTGCTGCTGAGCCAGAAAAGGTGGTTGTCGAAGAGGTTGTTGAAAAGGAACCTGTCAGTCTCTACCAGCGTATGCGGCAAGGTTTGGCCAAAACACGCAGTTCACTGGTCGGACGAATGGATGACCTGCTTGGCAGCCATGGCCGTCTCGATGAGGAATTCCTTGAAGAGATGGAAGAGTTGCTGATTACTGCAGACTTCGGAATGCAGACGACTCAGGACCTGGTGCAGGCTCTGGCCGGACGACTCAAGGAGATCGATCCAAATGAGCCCGCACAATTGCACGATGTCCTGGGTGAAGAAATTCGTGCTCGCTTGAAAGCCGGTTCCTCGGAGTGGCCTGTCCCGGAGAGTGGGCCGCTGGTGATAATGGCCGTTGGCGTCAACGGTGTTGGTAAGACCACGACAATTGGCAAGTTGGCCAAGCAGTTTTCCGACCAGGGGAAAAAGGTGGTTCTCGGTGCCGGTGATACTTTCCGTGCCGCTGCTGCAGAGCAGCTCGAAGTCTGGGGTGAACGCTCCGGTGCGGAGGTGATTCGCCATGCCGAAGGCTCAGATCCCGGTGCCGTTGCTTTTGACGCGGCCAAAGCGGCTGTGGCCCGCAAGGCGGATGTCCTGATCCTCGATACCGCTGGTCGTTTGCACACCAAGGTCAATCTGATGGAGGAGCTGAAAAAGGTTCGGCGGGTTATTGACCGGGAAATCCCCGGAGCTCCCCACGAGACCTTGTTGGTCCTTGATGCGACCACCGGTCAAAACGCCCTGACCCAGGCGCGCACCTTCCAGGATGCCGTGGAGGTGTCGGGCATTGCGCTGACCAAGTTGGATGGAACTGCCAAAGGGGGCATTGTTGTGGCGATCAGCTCACAACTTGATTTGCCCGTGCGTTTAATCGGGATCGGTGAAGGTGTCTCGGACCTGCGGCATTTTGATGCTGATGAATTTGTTGAAGCGCTCTTTGCTAACAATTGAGATCGCTTGACTTTTTGTGTTCTATAACCTAGGCTGAGCCTAATTCTGAAGAGGGAGCTTTTTAGTGGCCTTGGAAGCGATTAAGCGGCTGGAAAAACTTGTTGATCGGCTGTTATCTGACCGTGCCGACCTGCAGGAGCGTAATCTGGAAGTCACCGCAGAACGTGACCGATTGCTTCAAGACCGCTCCCGGGTTGCCGATGAGCTGGACAAGTTGCTGGATAAGCTTGAGCGCCTTGAGGGGAAGAATAAATGAAGCAGAGCGTCCAGGTCTCCATTCTCGGCCAGCAGTTTAATCTCAAAAGTGACGCTCCCCCCGAACAGGTCCACCGGGTCGCCCGATTTGTTGAAGATCAGATTGCCCAGGTGACATCAAGCGGTCGTGCTGTTGATTCTTTACAGGCGGCTCTTCTGGCTTTACTCAACGTCTCCGCCGCACATCTTGGCGGTGAGCCTGCTCCCGATAGCTCGGAAGCAGAAAAGCAGCGCCTGGGGCAGTTGATAGAAAAGATAGAAGCAGCTTTGGGTTAGAAGTGCTACAATAGAACTCGAAAGTTAGTTTGCTTTTTTAAAAAGCATCTCCGTACGGAGATTTTACGATAGATTGGCTGATGGTCTTGCCGCCCGAACAGGGCGTTTTGAAGAAAAATAACGTGCTACAGGTTGCATCAATATTTATGAATCCAGGAACTCCAGAATCTTTTGTTAAGAGCAGGCAACGGCTTAAACCCGGTCGCCGCCTGTTTTTTGTGGACAACCCGACTCGTATAATTTGATGCGACATTTCGCGTCGTTATAGCCCGTCCTCTATCTGAATCCTTCCGTCCGGAGATCTCGAATCACGGGATCTCTGCCATGCCCAAGCGATCCATAAGATCACATTTTTTGACCGAGCGTAAATCTCGCTCAAGTCAAAACTGTGCCGATTCGAGCTCAGAAATTCAGAGGCGCTTTATGTGCTCCGGTCTCTTCCGCGATGCCCGCTGTCTGGCTCTCTACAGCGCCATTCATAACGAGGTCAGCACTGATGAGATCGTTGGACAGGCTCTTGATAGTGATAAATCTCTGGTCTTTCCGCGGGTAAATGGAGAGGCCCTCGAGTTTGTCGCGATTGAGAGCCCCACAGAGCTGATCTCTGGTGCCTTTGGTGTGAAGGAGCCGAAGGGCTGTAATGTGATCCCGGTCGAGAAAGTCGATCTGATTGTTGTCCCTGGTGTCGCCTTTGATCAAAAGGGGCATCGGCTTGGTTACGGGCGAGGTTATTATGACCGTGCCCTGGCAAAGTGTCAGAGTCCTTGCCTGAAGGTTGGCTTTGCCTATGATTTTCAGCTGGTCGAAGAACTGCCAGCGACAGACTATGATGAAACGCTTTCCATGTTGATTACGGAGAGTCAAACGTTAAACTTTTCCGCCTGTTGACCGCTAAAGTGGCCGGAGGCGTCTTACGAAAACAATGCCAATTAGGGAGGTGACGGCTTTGAATACAGAAATGATAATTTACCTGATTGCCGGTTTGGTCGTTGGCGGTGTCCTCGGCGCGGTGCTCCGAAGCAAATCTTCGGGGTCCAAGCTGGCCAACGCTGAGCGTGAAGCAGCGCAGATCGTCGAGAGTTCGAAAAAAGAGGCTGAGACTATTCGCAAAGAGGCGGAGATTCAGTCTAAAGATGTTGTTTTTAAAGCAAAAGCTGCTTGGGAAGATGAGGTTCGAGAATCACGCAAAGAGCTTCAGTCTCAGGAAAAAAGGCTGGTGCAGAAAGAGGAGAACCTGGATCGCAAGGTCTCGCAGGTTGAAACCCGTGATCAGGATCTGACACGTCGTGAGCAGTCCCTGCTGGATCGTGATCGCAACCTTCAACAGCGAACCAATGAGGTCGAGGCCTTGATTGCAGAGCAACGTGTCAAGCTGGAAAAAGTTTCTGGCTTGAGTTCGGAAGAGGCCAAACAGCAACTGATCATCGCGATGGAGAGTGAGGCCCGACACGATGCGGCCAAACTTATCAAGCAGATTGAGGACGAGGCAAAGGAAAGCGCCGACAAGAAAGCCAAGAAGATTCTTTCGCTGACGATTCAACGTTATGCCGGTGATTATGTCGCTGAAAAGACAATCAACTCCGTGGCCTTGCCCAGTGACGAAATGAAGGGGCGGATTATTGGTCGTGAAGGACGTAATATCCGCGCGATTGAGGC
>SBFN01000022.1 GCA_006226895.1 Deltaproteobacteria bacterium
TTGTCGGGCATGGGTAAGGAAAAGTTCCGGGCCGTGCAGATCTTGCGTTGGATCTATCAGCGCAACGTGACTGATTTCTCGGCGATGACCGATCTGGCCAAAGATTTCCGTGAGGACCTTGCCCGCCGCGCGACTATTTCGACCTTTTCCGCGGAGGCTGTTGAGGTCAGCACGGATGGTACACGGAAGTTTCTTTTTCGCCTGGATGATGGCAAGAGCGTGGAAACTGTCCTGATCCCCATGGAAGGTGACCGCAACACCTTGTGTATCTCCACCCAGGTTGGCTGTGCCATGCAGTGCTCTTTTTGCCTCACTGGAACTTTTGGTTTGGAGCGAAACTTGAGCGCCGGCGAAATTGTCAACCAGGTTTGTGCTGTACGCAAGGACTTCACGGTCAACAATATTGTCCTGATGGGGATGGGAGAGCCACTGCATAACCTTGACAATGTTGTCACGGCACTGGAAATTCTTTACGCCCCGACCGGTTTTGATTACGGTAACCGCAGGATAACGCTCTCTACCTCCGGGCTGGTTCCGGAAATGCTTGAACTTGGTCGTCGTATCAAGGTTGGGCTCGCCGTCTCTCTCAATGCGACGACGGACGAAGTCCGCGATGCGTTGATGCCGGTCAATCGACGCTATCCGTTAGCGGAGCTGATGAAGGCCTGTCGTCAATTCCCGTTGCCCCCCCATCAACGGATTACTTTTGAATATATCCTGATCCGTGGAGTCAACGACAGCCAGGCGGATGCCCGGCGACTGGTTAAGCTGCTTCATGGGATCAAAGGCAAAGTGAACCTGATCCCGTTCAATGAGCATGCTGGCTCAGAATTTAAGGCGCCAGATGAGCAGGCGATTCGCAGCTTCCAAACCTATCTCCTGGATCGACAAATTGTCGCTGTTCGCAGGGCAGGCAAGGGGCAGGATATTTCGGCCGCCTGCGGCCAGCTTAAAGGGAAGCTTGAAGGACAGCCGTAAGCGATAAGCTTTAAGCTATAAGAAAAAACTCAAGAATGTTGATTGGTTTGTCTTTTACAATCAAACTTTCACGGGTCTATAACCCAAACAAAGGGAAAACATCTTTACACTCTTTACGCAAAACAGGTAAGAGCTAAATCAAAAGAGTAACGCAAAGACGCTAAGATAAGCCAGGAAAGACGCAAAGACTGATGTTCTCATTTTGAAATGGTTTTCTTCGCGGGCTTTTTCTACCCCTTTGCGCCTTTGCGTTAAATCCTTACAACCCTTGTTTGGTTTGTAAATCCGAACCGTTACAGCTTACAGCTTGAATTAACTTTGGAGGATAGAATCATGCATCAGATGACAGTTGGCGTAATCGGAGGCAGCGGCCTTTACGAAATCGAAGGGCTTACAAATATTGAAGAGGTTCGGCTTGAAACTCCTTTTGGTGAGCCGAGCGATGCCTTTATCACCGGGATGCTCGGTGATGTGAAGATGGTCTTCTTGCCACGACACGGTCGCGGGCATCGGTTCCTGCCTTCGGAGGTTCCATATCGCGCCAATATTTATGGTATGAAAAAACTCGGTGTGCAGAGGATTATCTCTGTCTCTGCCGTTGGCAGTATGAAAGAAGAGATCGTGCCTGGCCACATCGTGATCCCGGATCAATTCTTCGACCGCACCCAGGGCAAACGCGCATCAACCTTCTTCGGCAAGGGTGTTGCCGGGCACGTTCAGTTTGCCGACCCGGTCTGCTCAGAGTTATGCGATGTGCTGGTTGAAGCCGGGCAGCGTGCCGGCGCGACGGTACATAAGGGGGGGACTTATATCTGCATTGAAGGGCCCAACTTCTCGACGCGTGCCGAGTCGAACATTTATCGTTCCTGGGGTGTCGATATCATCGGCATGACCAATATTCCTGAAGCACGGCTGGCACGTGAGGCCGAAATTTGTTACGGCACCGTCGCCCTGGCAACGGATTACGACTGTTGGCACCAAGGTCACGATGACGTCACTGTCGAGGCTGTTCTGGCCATTATTAAGCAGAACGTTGCCATGGCGCGTAATATCATTAAAGAAGCCGTTGCTTCCCTCGCGTCTGAGGCCGGCTGTTCCTGCGGAGAGTCACTGCAGTTCGCTATTATGACTGATCCTGCAACGATCCCGGAACAAACCCGCAATGATCTTGACTTGCTCCTCGGCAAATATCTTGATGAGGGTCGATGACGAGCATTGCTAAAAGTTGTCAGATTTGCTTAAATGATAAATTACTGTTATTCCAGACAAAATGATCATGAAGGGCTCTCATGGATATTCTAGTTATCGGTTCCGTTGCTTTTGATAGTGTTGAAACACCTTTTGGCCGTGGTGATGACGTGCTTGGTGGTTCAGCGACTTATTTTTCGACCTCCGCCAGTTTCTTCACCGGTGTTCAGTTGGTTGCGGTTGTCGGTGATGACTTCCCGGACGAGCCTAAAGAGTTCCTCAGCGCTCGAGGGGTTGATCTTGCCGGGCTGCAGACCCGCCCTGGCGAGACTTTCCGTTGGAAGGGACGTTACGGTTATGACCTGAATGAGGCTCAAACCCTGGATACCCAACTTAACGTCTTTGAAACATTCCACCCGCAATTGCCGGACTCCTATCGCAAGGCTGAATACGTCTTTCTCGCCAATATTGATCCTGAATTGCAGCTTGAAGTTCTGAACCAGGTTGAGCGTCCCAAGCTGATCGCCTGCGACACCATGAACTTCTGGATAGAAGG
>SBFN01000070.1 GCA_006226895.1 Deltaproteobacteria bacterium
CTGCGCATCAACGCCTTGTCAGGCTTCTTACTATGTCAACTTCTCTCTGTCGGCCAAGCGCTCTTAGCGTTTCAATCGTACTCTCGCTGTGCTCTTTTGCTTCTCCGGTTAGGTACGCAAAGAGAAAGGATGCCAGCGTGGCCCGTGCGGTCGCGTGCTTTTCTTTCAACGTTGTCTTTTTCCCGGCTTCGAGCCACAGTTCAGCGGAACGCTTCTGGTGAAATGCAATAGCCTCACTCGTGATCGCCAGTTGGTTCTGCAGGGTCTGGTCTTTGTCGTATTTAAAGGCGTCCACGATTTTTTCTGGGAAGCCCTCCTGGATATAATCAGCAAGTTGTCTAAGTTTATTTCTCACGATAATCCCTGTCGCTTGTGAACTCTGGTCCCAGGTTGGTTTAATGCCGTCAGTGATAATATGCTCTTCTCTGGCTGACGGCCAGATTTGTTTTTGTCTGCAGCCATGATTATACTGAGTGTGCAAATATTGCCCTGTTGCCTTTTTCTGTTGCCCTGCTTTGCGTTTTTCTTTTTTTTGGGGTTTAATGCTTCTTCGTGCTTAAACGCCAGCTTGTATTTTAGAGACCTTCATGAACAGTTGCTGTAAAACGATTATCGGTGTGATCGGTGCTTCGCAACCTTCGCCAGAGGGCCGGGTTATGGCAGAAGCTGTCGGTCGTGAGATTGCCTCGCAGGGTGCGGTTCTTGCCTGTGGCGGTCTCGGTGGGGTTATGGAAGCCGCCGCGAAGGGGGCAAACGAGGCCGGAGGCGAAGTGCTTGGAGTCCTGCCGGGCCCTGACAAGACACATGCAAACCCTTACGTGACAATTGCGGTGCCGACTAATATGGGCCATGCTCGCAATGTGATTATTGCCCATACTGCTGATGCCTTGATCGCTGTTGAGGGGGAGTACGGAACTCTCTCCGAGGCGGCGATTGCATGTAAACTCTACAAACCGGTCTTTGTCTTGCCCGGCGGGCCACAACTTGCTGGAACTGTTGCAGTGAGTTCTCCGCAGGAAGCGGTGACTCTTGCTTTTGAAAGTATGAAACTATGACCTCAAAAAATGACTGCAACAAATCTCACTCTGAAGAGTTCTCTACGGAGATTATAGAGGGGCTCCGTGGCAAGGGGTCAATCCTGATTGTCACCCACGATCATCCTGACCCTGATGCACTGGCCGCCGCGGTGGCTTTACAGCACTTGATTCTGGTTAAAACCGGACAGGAAGCCACGATCGCTTTCGGTGGCGTTATCGGCCGTCGTGAGAACCTGGTGATGGTTAATGAATTGGAGATCAAGTCAACATCGATCGACGATCTTGATCTGGATACATTTAACGCGGTCTGCATGGTCGATACCCAGCCGGGAACCGGTAATAACTCCTACCCGATGGATCGGCGCGTAGACCTGGTGATTGACCATCATCTACAGAAGGAGCACACTCATTCCTGCCGTTGGGTCGATGTGCGCCCGGAATACGGAGCCTCGGCCAGCATTCTCTTCGAATATCTGCAGTCTCAGGACGTCAAGATCGCCACCAAGCTGGCAACGATTCTTTTTTATGCGATCAAGTCAGAGACAGAAGACCTTGGCCGTGACTGGACCAAGTCGGATCGCGATGCCTACTTGAAGCTGATGCCCCTTTGTAATAATCGCATCCTGCATGAAATTACCCATCCGAAATCATCACGGATCTACTTCAGGTACTTCGAAATCGGTTTGAAAAATGCGAAGATCTACGGCAACGCTCTGTTTTTCAATCTCTATATGATCGACCACCCCGAGATCGTCGCGGAAATTGCGGATTTCCTGATGCGGGTCGAAGGGATAGAGATCGTCCTCGGGCTCGGTTGTTATCGCGAAGAAGGTGTCCTTTCGATGCGTACCAGTCATCAGGAGACCCATGCCGGAATCCTGATGCAGAAAGTTGTCGAGGGTCTTGGCACCGGCGGCGGCCACAGCATGACGGCTGGTGGGCAGGTTCGCCCGTTGCCGGCAGCGAACAAGAGTCTTGGAGCTCTGGAGTATGAGCTGACAGGACGTCTTCTGGCGGCCCTCGGACTCGAGCACACTGAACCGGAAATTCTGGTTGCCAGCTAAGACCGGAAGAGAATTGTCTGCGTTGACACCCCCACGCATCTGGAGTATAAAACGCGCCATGTCTTGCCTTCTCTTACAATTCTTCTCGCTGTTTGTTTTGCTTCTGGCGGCCGCTCTTCCAGCCAGCGCTCTTGTTGAAATTGGTCGTCCTGGTGAAGACCCCCTGGTGGTTGAAGATGTTTACCTGCGTGAGGGTACGGCCTTTGTTTCTATAGACGACGTTATGGCGGCCCTGGCTTTGGAGGGGACATGGAATTCCGTAGCTCACGTTTATGTCATCAAGACTCCGCATGGCCGCGCTATTATCTCCCCCGGGAGTCAGTATCTGAAGTTGGGTGACAACTTCATCCCGATCTCTCATCGTCCGCGCTTTATCGACGGCAAACTGCAGATTTCAGAAGTCTTTCTGCTGAGGCAGTTGGCACCTCTGCTTACCGAGCCTATCCACTATCGCAACCATAATCCTCCCGCTGCGACACAAAGTGAGGATCCCCTCGATCGTCTTTTTGCTTTCCTGTTACGCAAGAAAGAGCCGGTCGCTGATGGCAGCAAGTGGATTGTTTCCATTGATCCCGGACATGGTGGAGAGGATAGCGGAGCGCTGGGCTTGAACGGTAG
>SBFN01000021.1 GCA_006226895.1 Deltaproteobacteria bacterium
ATGAGTGCTTTTTACCTCGACGTACTCAAAGACCGGCTCTACACCTCGCCGACCGAGAGCCTGGAACGCCGCAGCGCCCAGACCGCCATGTACCGCATCCTCGAAGCTCTGACCCGCATGATGGCTCCGGTCCTCTCCTTTACTGCCGAAGAAATCTGGGGTTTCATGCCTGGAGCGCGTGAAGAGAGTGTCCACCTGGCCGAATTCCCAAGCTTTGAGGATAGCCTTATAGACAACGCCTTGGAGGAAAAGTACGAACGCCTCCTGGCTGTTCGCGGTGACGTTGCCAAAGTTCTCGAGTTGGCCCGTGTCGAGAAGATCATCGGCCACTCTCTTGACGCGCGCGTAGAACTCGCTGCCGATGGCGACTTGGCCGATCTGCTTAAACAAGAGTCGGCACAGCTGGCCTCCCTGTTGATTGTCTCTCAGGTTGAAGTAACAGATAGTCTGGAAAACGCGACTACGGGGGAAAGCTTGCCTGGGCTGAAGATCCTCGTCAGCAAAGCTGATGGCGAAAAATGCTCGCGCTGCTGGAACTACGCCACAACAGTTGGTGACCATGATGATCACCCCGAGATCTGCCACCGTTGTCTTCAAGCTCTTGCCTGAAGGAACACGGGACCCGGCACGCGTACTAAGAACCTATGAAAAGGTATTACACATTATCGGCCATCAGCCTGATTCTTTTGATTCTTGATCAGGCTAGCAAACTGTACGTGGACGCTAACTTCCGTCTCCACGAAACGGTGCCGGTAATCCGTGGTTTTTTCCACCTGACCTATGTCCGCAACAAGGGGGCGGCCTTCGGCATCCTCTCCGACAACGCTATCCGCATCCCCTTCTTCATCACCGTATCGATCATAGCCATGCTCGGCATCCTCTGGTATATCAAGCAACTCAGAGAAGACCAAAAGCTGGCCTTTTTTGCCTTGTCTCTGGTTTTTTCCGGAGCCTTCGGCAACCTGATCGACCGTATCCGACTCGGCGAAGTCATTGACTTCCTTGACGTCTTCTGGCAAAGCTACCACTGGCCAGCCTTCAATGTCGCCGATTCAGCAATAACGATAGGCGTCACACTTCTGTTTATCGAGATGTGGCGTGAAGACAGTCATAAATCTAAATCGAAAAAGAAGGAGAGTGAATCATGAAAGGAATCTGTCTGGTTCTGACGATAGGCTTAATGGTATTCACCCTGTCTGCCTGTGAAACCATGAAGGGCCTCGGCAAAGACGTGGAAGACGCCGGCGAATGGGTTCAGGAAAAAGCAAGCTAACAAAAAAGGCTGCCTCTTAAAGCAGCCTCAGATTGCTGACAAACCCCGCATTGAATTGATGTGGGGTTTGTTTTTTGTCGGCCTGACGGGTGAAATGTTCTGTGTGTTTTTTCGGTCGTTTCAGACCAACAGGTCGTTAATCTGCTGTGGTTTTATTTTGTAAAGGCTAGAAACAAAACCGGCGGTTCGCGTACCGCCAAACGCCATACTTTTGCCCGGCAGCAAAAGTGTGCAAAAATGCCTTCTCCTTGCGGAGGGCAATGTCTTAGCCTGGTGGCGGACATGTTTATTGCCCTATGGAGACCTTTGCAATATTGAGCTGCTCTCCAGAACCCGGGCCTCTTGTGAGACCCTACCCTGTTGTGATGTTTTCTTTTGTTCTGACTGACCAAATGTCTGAAGAGTTGATCCGCAATAGCTCATAAGTACGACTGCGTGGTTAAACTTTTTCTGCAGGTCAAAACACAACAGACTACAGCCTACTGAGAGATAGAGGTCCTCAAGGGCCTCGGGGATAACGGGGGATGCGTAGACCTTTAGAGGTTTTCCCCGCTGATATTTGCCACCAGAACAGATCGAGCACAACATGCCCAGCGCAGCGTCAAGCTTTCTTTTGCTTCGTTTTCTTTGTCGCTACAAAGAAAATGACGTTGCTGTCGGGCAATCCCGACGGTTCTACGCTTTTAAATGAAAAAAAAGAACAAGAGATTAACGATCTATTGTCCTCTCTTCATTCCCGACCATAGGGGCAAGACTAAACTTTGTCAGCAGCCTATAGCTACCCCTTAAGCAGACTTTTCCTTTATTCCGATACAATCAAGGCACTGAAAGTGACCTTTCCTATGCCACCCTCTGCAAACGGGGATGATGCAGCTTGACATTACTCAAACTTTGCAGAAAACCAATCAGACTCTTGTTGACGTCATGGGGCGCTTCCAGGTTAATCAGGTGGCCGGCGTTGTTAACGACCTGCCGAACACTATTTTCCGGCCCAGGCTGCTTTAATGCCGGCATGACCCTGTCGCGGGCACCGGTCATGATCAGGGTAGGAACAGGGTAAAGCAGACTTTCATCACGATATTTGAGCCGACTCGGGCGCGAAGCAAAAGCTCCTGCCAGAGTAGCGTCAGAAGGAGCAGCCATCCACTTGCGAAGCTGACCCGTCAAAAACTTCCTGCCCTCTGAAGGCTCTCCGGAGAGGAGGCGCTCACAAAGGTTATCGATGACTGTAGGGCGATGGCCTTCACGAACCAGCTCTGCCAGATCGAAACAACGGACCTGTTCGGCCGCATCACCTGGCTGCATCGCCGGCGACAGGAAGCAGGTTGCGGCAACCCGGCAAGGATAACGCTCAAGCATATCCAATAAAAGCCCACCGGCCATAGAGACACCAACCATAACCGCACGGCCAATACCGAGATAACTCATCAGAGCAT